>JANQPS010000988.1 GCA_028285365.1 Thermoanaerobaculia bacterium
CTGAGACCTCCTGGAAGAGGACCTACCTTACTCCAGCTCCTACTTCCAGCCCTTGGGTTCAGCTCGGTCCTACTTCGGATCCGGGCTCGCGCCGTGGGCGCCGAGGCCGTAGGTCTTCAGCTTGCGGTGGAGATTGCTGCGCTCGACTCCCAACACCTGGGCGGTGCGCGTGACGTTGCCCTCACAGGCGGCGAGTTGCTGGGCGATGTAGTGGCGCTCGAAAGCGTCTCGCGCCTCTTTGAGCGATCCGAAGGATTCGCCGTCGAGAGCCGAGAACGGGTGAGGTGACGGTCCTCGAACCGATGCGGGAAGGTCCGCCAGCTCGATGGTCTCGCCGGGCGTCATGATCATCAGGCGCTCCATGAGGTTGCGCAGCTCGCGAACGTTGCCTGGCCAGTCGTGGTTGCTCAGGGTCTCGAGGACGTCCTGGGAAGGCCGTTTGACCGGACGCCCGAGCTCGCGGGCAAAGTGCTCGAGGAAGTGCTCGGTGAGGATCGGAATGTCGTCTCGACGCTCGTTGAGTGACGGTACCCGCAGAGGGATGACTGCGAGACGGAAGTAGAGGTCTTCACGGAAGTTGCCGGCGTCGATCTCTTCGAGGAGGTTCTTGTTCGTGGCCGCCAGGACGCGCACGTCCACTTCGACGGCTTTGGTGTCGCCGACCGGCTCGAATCGCTGTTCTTCGAGCACTCGCAGCACCTTCGCTTGGGTCTTGAGTGACATGTCCGCGATCTCGTCCAGGAACAGGGTGCCGCCGTCGGCCTGCTGGAAGCGGCCTTGGCGATCAGACGATGCACCCGTGAAGGCACCTTTGACGTGGCCGAACAGCTCGCTCTCGATGAGCTCCTCGGGAATGGCAGCACAGTTGACGGCCACGAACGGGTGCGAGCTGCGTTTCGACAAGCGATGAATCTGCCTGGCGACCAGCTCCTTGCCGGTTCCGTTTTCGCCCGAGATCAAGATGCGACTGTCGGCCTGGGCTGCGGTTGCGAGCATCTCCGACAGCTGTTCCATGGGCTCGCTGTCACCCACGAGAGACTCGCGCTTTTCGAGACGGTTCGACAGGTCTTGCAGCTCGCGCTGCATCCGGGTCTGTTCGAGCGCATGCTGGACCGTGAGCACGACGCGCGAGAGCGACAGCGGCTTCTCCAGGAAGTCGAAGGCCCCGAGCCGGGTCGCCTTGACCGCAGTGTCGATGTTGGCGTGCCCAGAGACCACGACGACGGGCTGCTCGAAGAGTCCCGAGCGCATCTCCTGCAGGAGATCGATTCCGTCACCGTCAGGTAACCAGACGTCGAGCAGTGCCAGATCGAAGCTTTCGGTCTCGAGACGCTTGCGGGCGTCGGACACGGAGGCCGCGGCGGCGGTCTCGTATCCCTCGTCGAGCAGGATCTCCGCCAGCATCTCGCGAATGCCCTCTTCGTCGTCGATGATGAGAACGCGGTGGGTCATGACGTCGAGATGTGTCGGTGATCGAGTGGCTGGCTAGCGGTCGAGAGACGATAGCAGGCGCCGCCGTCGAGGTAGAGAGCTCGAAACGCGTTGAAGCAGAGGCACGTGGATTAGTAGCGGCCGGCTGCTCCGAAAGTGGTTCTGCGTCATCGCGCTCCCTGGGGGGCGACGGGTCCGCCTGTGGTGATTCCCGCCAGCGGATGACAGATGGCCTGGGGCGCAAGCTGGGTGTTCACGACGAGGTAGCTAGAACGGTCCTCGCGGGCGGCAAAGTCGTCTTCCGTCAGTCCTGAGGCAGCTCGATGGTGAAGACCGAACCCTGAGGCTGGTTGTCCTCGACTCGAATCGAGCCGCGGTGATCGGTCACCACTCGATGGACGATGGCGAGGCCCAGGCCCGTACCTCGTCCCTTGGTCGAGTAGTAGGGCAGGAACAGCTTCTCTTTGGCGGTGGCGTTGATCCCGGGACCGGTGTCCTTGACCTGGATCTTCAGGACGCCGTTGGAGCGTTCGGCGAGCAGATCGATGCGACCGGGCTCGGGTGTGGCCTCGACGGCGTTGTCGAGGAGATTGATGAGCGCGGAGCGCATCTGCTCACCGTCGAGTGACGCCAGATCCGGTGTGTCGTCGCTGACGTGACCAGCGACTTCCAGCCCGGGTTTGATGTCGCGATAGAGAGCGACCGTGTCGTTGATCAGCTTGCGGAGGTCGACTTCGCTGGGCTGGGGATGAGGCATGCGCGCGAAGCGAGAGAACTCGTCGACCATCGACTTCATGTTGCCCACTTCGCGAGTGATGATCGCGACCGAACGTTCGAGAGTGGCTCCGAAGTCCGGGCTCTGCTCTCGATGCTTCTTGAGGGCACGTTCGGCGGAGAGTTTGATGGGAGTGAGCGGGTTCTTGATCTCGTGCGCGATGCGGCGTGCGGCGTCGTTCCAGGTAGCGAGCTGCTGTGCCTTGATCAGCTCGGTGAGATCTTCGATGACGATCACTTGGCCGAGCGAGGTCTTCTGCTCGTCGTAGAGAGGAGTGCTCGAGACGTCGAAAGTCTTCCAGTCGCCTCCCAGCACGATGTGGACCTCTTCGTGAGTCGCTTCGCGGGCATCGAGTCGACTGGTGAACAGTTCGACGAGTGCTGTGCGATCAGCGAGTGCCTCGATGAGGTCGGAGCCGACGAGATCTCTTCCGTTGAGGCCCAGCATGGCGACTGCCGCCGAGTTGATCGTCTGCACCCGCCTCTCGGCGTCGACCGAGACCACACCGGCGGCGACGTTCTGGAGCACGGTCTCCGTCCATGCGCGCTCCTCGTCGAGGCGCTGGTTGGTCTCGAGAAGCTGGGCGTTACTCCGTTCGATGACCTCCTTGTTGCGCTGGAGCTCGGCCGTCATGCGGTTGAACGAGCCCACGAGGACTCCGAGCTCGTCGTCGGCCGCCTCCTCGACGCGGTGGTCGAGATCTCCGGAGATGATGTGACGAGTACCTTCGGCCAGCGCCTCGATCGGTACCGTGACCCGGCGGGCGAGGTAGAGGCCCACCCAGGTACACGCGAGCAGCAGCACGAGGGTGACCATCAGCAGCGTGAGGAGGTTGACGGCGCGTAGCTCCGGCTCGAGCACTTCGAGCTGTCGACGCTGTTGAAAGGCACCCACAAGGGCCTCTGTGTTGGCGGCAAGCTCGGCGTCCATGACCGTGCCAACGACCGTGATGCGGCGCTGACCGGAGCTCATGGCCTCGCCGGCGCGAGCGCCGAGAACGAGAAGCTCGGGTCGCCCGGCCAACCGCTGGACGCGGGTCGCCTCGTCCTCGCGAAGGGCCTCGAGGAGCAGCGTTCGACCAACCTCGGGCAAGTCGCCCAGACCGCCTTGCGGATTGACGAGGGCATGGACGAAGTCGGTATCCAGGAACACGAAAACGAGGTCGAGCTCCAGGCGGTTCATCTGCGCCTGGAGGATTCGGCTCAGCTCCGGGAGCTGTTCGGGTGTCTCGAGATCGATGTCGGCGACTGCTTCGTCGACCAGTCGAGCGTCACGCCGATTCTGTCCTTCGAGAGTGGAGGTGAGCTCCTGACTCACCATGTAGCCGGGCTCCAGCTGCTCGTCGATGGCGCTATCGAAGAGCCTGTCGAGTGAGCCCTGGACCAGGCCGGTAGCCAGGAAGAAGAGCAGAACGAGTGGCAGCAGCGAGAGGCCGATGTAGGTGGCGACCAGTTTGGTCTGGAACTTGGAGCCCAGGCGCTTGCGGCGCCGCTCGACCCAGAGCTTGAGCAGATTCCGGATGAGGACGAAGACCACCGCGGCGATGAGCACCGCATTCACATTCCTCAAGAAGAACAGGAGGATCCGGTTGTTGATCAGGTCCTGGTCGAGATCTCGTCCGCGCAGGACGAGGTAGTACGCAGCCGTGACTCCGACGAGAGCCAGGCACAGCATCAGGAAGACGACGCGGTTGTCCTTGAGAGACTGCCCCAGGGACTTTCGGAGCTTCATGACCTGAGCTCCCTGCGGTGCCGCGCAACCCCCTGTGAGGCGGGTCGGCAGGTGGGGCGCGGAACTCGGTGCGTCGGAGAATGGCTCACGACAGGCGCCTCACCCTCCTATTGCCAGGCGTCAGGTGCCGTGGCGATTGCCGGAGCGGGCTCGGTAGCCGTGTGGCGAAACGGCATCTCTGCCCACGCAGTGTGCCTTCGCGTAGGGAACAGCAGCAGGATGGTCTTCGATCCCAGCTCGGCGCGCACCTTGACCTTGTGCCGGCCTCTGAGCTCGCTGTCCAGTTGGACGAACGGGACCGCATCCAGGATCGTCATGTGCTGCTGAAGCTCCTCGAGAGACGTGACGATCGTCGAGCTGATGAGGCGTCCATCCTGCTTCGTGTTGATCAGGTACTCACGCGTGATGGCGTTGTACATGGCGATCAGCTGAATCTCGCTCTTGTGGGGCGACGGATTGAGCCACCATCTACGCGACTTCTCCAAGCGGACCTGGTAGGTGAAGCCGGTGGGCAGTCCGGACTGGATTCTCTCGACGAGGTCGTCGTCGAAGGCGCCGTCCATGCGAAAGCTGACCAATACCTGGTCGCCTTCACGGGAGACGTCGAGATCGGTGACCTCGGGGTCGTCGTCAGAGCGCGCCCACAGTGCTGGTACCTGGACAACGGCTTGGAGAAGGACTCCGACGAGGACCAGGGCCACGAGTCTGAGGGGGCGTGCCTGATGTGGCACTGGCCATGGCATCCGCCAAGTCTAACAACTCCGGCGGCTTGCAGGGGAAGCAGCCGAGTCTCAAACACGGAGCTCGAGTCGCAGGTCAACTCGCCCACATTCTGTGGGCGCCCGTCTCTGGCCCGGTGCGGGCCGGGATCAGACGTAGACGGTGTCGGCGAGTGTGTCGGCGTTCTCGGGCGGCCCAAAAGCCGAGAGGGCAGTGGACTCGATCGCGTCGCCCAGGTCTCCGCTGACCAGAGTCCAGCACTCCTGGTTCTGCAGGAGGGCTTCTGCCAACTTGAAGTGGACCCAGTGGCCACCCCGTTGGATCTCGATCTGGCCCCAGATCGGTCGACCCAGGAGTGCCAGGTCGCCGATGGCGTCCATGGCCTTGTGACGTACGGGCTCGTTGGCGAAGCGGAGCTCGGTGTTGATCGGTCCGGTCTCGTCGAAGACCACGCAGTTGTGCTGCTGGCCACCAAGACCGAGTCCGTTCTTGCGCAGCATCTCCACGTCGACCAGTCGGGCGAAGGTGCGTGCAGAGGCGAGATCCTTGACGAAGCTCTGGCCGTTGACCTCTGCAAAGACGTTCTGCTCACCGATCGATGGCAGCTCGTAGTCGATCTTGTAGCGCACGCTGAGCCCAGGATACGGCTTGATCGTTGCCGAGCGGCCTTCTCCGAGATCGAGGTGGAGAGGCTTGGTCACGACCATGATGTCGCGGCTGTCGCGCTGCCGACGGACGCCCGCCGCCTCGATCAGACGGCAGTAGGGCAGGGCAGACCCATCGAGGATCGGGACCTCGGGTCCGTCGATCTCGACGACGAGGTTGTCGATGCGTGCCATGTGAACGGCGGCCATGAGGTGCTCGATGGTCGACACGGTGACGTCGTCGCGGCCGATGGTGGTCGCGAGCTCTAGGGAGCACACGCTGCTGACCTTGGCCGGGATCTCGACGCCGCTGTCGACGCGTCGAAAGACCACGCCGGTACCCGTTGGTGCCGGGAGCAAGCGGAGAGTCGTGCGTTGACCGCTGTGAATGCCGATGCCCTCGATGGAGGCGGCACGAGCGATCGTATTCTGCTGGAAGAGACGCGCCTGAGCTCCGCTGGAGGGGGGCTCGTAGCGCAGTGCGCGTAAAGATTCCATATGGATCAGCCTGAACTGCACGTGGCATGCCAGGCCATGGCTCGACCCACATGTCCGGATTTCCGGGCATTGATCCTTGCCGAGTCGCCTCAACGAGTGTTCAGTGTGTTGCACGAAAGCCACACTGTGGCATTGGTGCAGCGCTTCGTCGTCGCGAGAGGACACTGGCCGTGACTCTAGTAACTCCAGTAAGGGGAACCAGTAGCGGAACTCGTAGTGGAAGTACTGAAGCGTCGATCGCTGATTCTGATCTCCGCGGAGATCGATCGTCGTGTCAGCAGGCTTTGTCAGGAGCATGGCTCGAGAGGAGAGTCGGCGCTACACTCCCCATCCCTAGCTCGGGGATGTTCCCATCTCCGGGTGCTTCCCATCTCGAGGTCGTCGTCGTGTCGGCAGTTCGCGTGTTCAGAGACTCTGAGCTCGCGGACGTCCAGGAATTGCAGTCGTGTCGGTGTGCTCGTGATGGGGCGAGTCATGCCAACTCGGTCTGTCCGCGGTCCGGCGCGCTGCGGAGCAGCCGGATCGACTGGTTTGGATTCGCCAGATCCTCTCTCGCCTCGTCGACGAGAGTCGAAGAGCCTCCGACGGCTCGTTGCAGAAGAGCTCACCATGAAAACCAACAAAGGCACCGAAATGCTCGCGAGGAACCGCAAGGCCCGACACGAGTACGAAGTGTTGGAGAAGTTGGAGGCGGGTCTTGCGCTACTGGGCACCGAGGTCAAGTCAGCTCGGGCCGGCAAGGTGCAGCTGCGCGATAGCTTCGTCGAGTTTCGCGATGGCGAGGCCTACCTCGTCGGCGCTCACTTCAGTCCGTACGAATTTGGTAACCGAGAGAACCATCCGCCAGACCGAGTGCGCAAGCTGCTCTTGAAGCGACGCGAGATCGATCGGCTGTACGGCAGGACGCAGGTCAAGGGTCTGACCGTCGTCCCGCTCAGCCTCTACCTCAAGGGCAACCGCATCAAGACGGAACTGGCACTGGTACGTGGCAAGCAGCTCCACGACAAGCGTCGTGCCGAACGTGAGCGGGAGCTGGACCGAGAGGCGGCCGAAGCAATCAAGAAGAGGATGGCCTAGTGCCTGGTCCAGCCAGTCGGCTGCCATTCGAATGGCGGTTCGTCAGACGGCTGCAGCCAGCCGGCTTTTGTCGTCTTTGCGCCTTGCTCAACTTGCGCCCTGCCGCTCTTGGTGGCAAGCGAACCAATCAGACGGGGCACTGACCCATGGATTCGATCGTCGTCAAAGGTGCTCGCGAGCACAATCTCAAGAACATCTCGGTGGAGATCCCGCGCAATCAGCTCGTGGTGATCACCGGCGTCAGTGGCTCCGGCAAATCGTCGTTGGCTTTCGACACGCTTTTTGCCGAAGGCCAGAGGCGTTACGTGGAGTCCCTGTCGGCCTACGCCCGCCAGTTCCTCAATCAGGCGGAGAAGCCAGACGTCGATGCCATCGAGGGCCTGTCGCCAGCGATTTCCATCGAGCAGAAGTCGGTCTCGCGAAACCCTCGCTCGACAGTGGGAACCGTGACCGAGATCTACGACTACCTGCGACTCATGTATGCGTCGATCGGAGTTCCGCACTGCCCGAAGTGCTCACAGGTGATCAGGCCGCAGACCGTTCAGCAGATGGTGGATCGGGTGTTGTCCTACCCGGAGAAGACGCGGTTGGTCTTGATGGCTCCGTACGTCAGGGGCCGCAAGGGCGAGTACAAGAAGCAGCTCGAGCAGATGACCAAAGAGGGCTTCCTGCGAGCCCGGATCGACGGAGAGATGGTGGAGCTGTCGGAAGGGATTCCCAAGCTCGACAAGAAGTACAAGCACGACATCGACATCGTCATCGATCGCATCGTCGTCAAGGAAGGGATCGAGCAGCGTCTGTCGAGCTCCTTCGAGACAGCCCTCAAGGTAGGCAAGGGGCTCGCCGTCGTTGCCCCTCAAGGTCAGCCGGAAGAGACCCTTTCGGAGAACTACTCGTGCGTCAACTGCGGAACCTCGATCGCCGAGGTCACGCCGCGACTGTTCTCGTTCAACTCGCCATTTGGCGCCTGTGATGCCTGCGGCGGGCTGGGAACCTTGATGGCCGTCGACGAGGCCAAGGTCCTCGGCGAGCCGAATCTCTCGATTCATCAGGGTGTGATCCGGGTCTGGCCGGCAGGCTCTCGGTCGTGGCGGATGCGCATGATCGCGGCCGTCGCGAAGTCTCTGGGCTTCGATCTCGACACTCCGTGGAAGGACATGACTCTGGCAGCGCGGGACGTCGTGCTCTACGGCACCGGCGGCGAAGAGATGCAGTTCGAGATGAAAGGACGTCGCGCTCAGTACAAGTGGAAAGGAGCCTACGAAGGTGTCGTACCCATGCTGGAGCGGCGCCATCGCGAAACCGAGTCGGCCACGGTGCGCGCTGAGATCGAGAAGTACATGTCGATGAATCCGTGCGCCGACTGCAAAGGTCGTCGTCTCAAACCCGAGGCGTTGGCGGTGACAGTGGACGGTCATGCGATCGACGAGTTGTGCCGGCTACCGGTGAGTGAACTGCGACAGACGTTTGCGGCCTTCGATCTGTCGAAGAAAGAACGTGAGATCTCCGCCAAGATCCTGCAGGAGGTCGGTGATCGTCTCGGGTTCCTGCACGACGTGGGGGTCGGGTATCTCTCGCTCGAGCGCACCTCGGGCAGCCTGTCCGGGGGAGAGAGCCAGCGCATCCGACTGGCGACGCAGGTCGGCAGCAAGCTCATGGGCGTGTTGTACGTCCTGGACGAGCCCTCGATCGGACTCCATCAGAGAGACAACGAGCGCCTACTCAACACTCTCAAGGGCATGCGTGATCTCGGTAACTCGGTGCTGGTCGTCGAGCACGACGAGGACACCATGCGCGAAGCCGACTGGATCGTCGACCTCGGGCCCGGGGCGGGCGAGCACGGGGGCGAGGTGGTTGTCGCCGGGAACTACGGAAAGATCACGAAGAGCAAGAAGTCGCTGACGGGCCGCTATCTGCGTGGTGATCTCACGGTGGACGTTCCCGAAGAACGTCGTCCGGGCAACGGTCACGCGCTCGAGCTCAAGGGTGTGCGTCACAACAACCTCAAGTCGCTCGACGTGACGGTCCCGCTGGGAAAGTTCGTCGTGGTGACCGGGGTGAGCGGTTCCGGCAAGAGTAGCCTCATTCAGGACGTGCTCTATCGCGCCTTGGCGCGCCACTTCTACAACTCGACAGAGCCGCCCGGGAAGTACGACGAACTGCTTGGCGTCGACCACCTGGACAAGGTCATTGCCATCGACCAGAGCCCCATAGGACGGACGCCACGCTCCAATCCGGCGACCTACACCAACGTCTTCGGGCCCATCAGGACGTTGATGTCCAAGGTGCCCGAGGCGCGAGCCCGCGGTTACAAGCCAGGGCGCTTCAGTTTCAACGTCAAAGGTGGCCGCTGTGAGGCCTGCCAAGGTGACGGACAGCTCAAGATCGAGATGCACTTCCTGCCCGACATCTACGTCACGTGTGATGTCTGTGGTGGCCTGCGCTACGACCGCGAGACCCTCCAGGTTCGCTACAAGGGGTTCAACATCGCCGACATCCTGGACCAGAGTGTCGAGCGCGCGCTGGACACGTTCGCCAACATCCCGTCTGTCGAGCGCATTCTGAGGACGCTAGACGATGTCGGGCTTGGCTACATCCGTCTAGGTCAGCCCGCCACCACGTTGTCCGGTGGTGAGGCTCAGCGCGTCAAACTGGCCACCGAGCTGTGCAAGCGATCCACCGGTCGCACGCTCTATCTGCTCGACGAGCCTACGACGGGTCTGCACTTCGACGACGTGCGTCGACTGGTCTCCCTTCTCCAGCGTCTCGCTGATCGCGGCAACACAGTGCTCGTCGTCGAGCACAACCTGGACGTCATCAAGAGTGCAGACTGGATCATCGACCTCGGACCGGAGGGCGGTGACCAGGGTGGCCGCATCGTGAGCCAGGGGACTCCCGAGAAGGTTGCTCGATCCAAGAAGAGTCATACGGCCCGCTTCCTGAAGCGCTGCCTGAGCTGAGTCGACGCCTCGACCTTCGGTGTGTCGACTGGCGTTCGACCTCGCCGTCAGCGAACACCTCGGCACAGACCGCGAGCAGATTGCGGTGTCTCGCCAGGAAGGTTTCGGCGGAAAATCCGGTGGCCGCGGGGTTTTTCCTCGTTTTCCTCTTGGTGAGAGATTTGCTCCGGAGGAGAGTGTGCCCGAGATGGTACCGGCGCTCTCGACTCGAGTGGGGTCTTCTCCTTGAGCCTCGCTAGGGTCCGAGCCAGCGCCGTCGGTGATTGACTGGGCACACGGGGATCGACACATGAACGATGCTCAGCAAGAACGACAAGAGAGACAAGAACGACAAGAGAGAATCGACGGCGCCAGCTTCCGCGCGATTCTCCTGGCCAGCCTGATTCTCGTCGTCCTGATCGGCTCGACGGCCTTTGCGCTGCGATTTGCAGTGGAGACCGGCGCCGAAGATGCGTGCTACGAGCAAACGGTCGACGCTACCTTGTTCGGTGATCAGTACGACGGCCGAGTCATCCATCTCTGCGCGACCCAGTAGCGCGTCAGGCGGGGGTCTGCCTCGTCGGGCGTTCAACCCTGCGGGTAGCCCTCGCTCTCCTTGACTTCGACGATCTGTCGGCTGTGGCGGATCGTGTGAAGAGGGATGTAGAGCAGCCAGTCGTGCGCGTTGAGATCGTTGAAGATCGGGAACGGGTGACCGTAGATGTGCGACTTGACGTCGCCGTCCAGGTTGTCGATGTACTCGATCACCTCCGCGCGAAGCTTGTCGAACTCGTCGATCAGCTGAGCCTGGCTGAGCCCGCCTTGTGGTCTGATCTCCTGCGGCGCCGTCGCGCCGCCTTGTCCTTGTGGACGCCGGTTGGGCATGACGTCGCGTAGGAGATCGGCTTTGCCTTTGGTCTTCTCTTGCCAGTCGGGATCGGGGTCGCTGGCCATGGCGGCCTTGGCGCTGTCGAGGAGTGCACGTTCCGAGCGGATGATGTGCTCGGCGCACTCGGCAACCGACCAGCGATCGGGTGCGGGCTTGTACGTCCACTGCTCGTCGTTGGTGCTCTCGATGAGTCCGACGAGCAGATCGCGAGACTCATTCAAGAGGTCTGACATCTCTTGGCGCTCTTCCGGACTCAGAGCCGCATCGGAAGCCGAAGTGGGGGCGGTCTGGAGGGCGAGCACCAGGATGCAGACGAAGATCCAAGAAGAGCGGTAGGTGGCGCGGTTCATGTCGAGGCCTCGCGGTAGAGGTTCTGGTCGTGAACTAGGAACTCGAGGTCAGCCCAGTCTAGCCGCCTGAGCTCGGGCGAGCGTGACGACTCTGATGGAGGGTGGCAAAGAACTCGGCAGCCTGCCGTTCTCCCCAGCAGTGAGTCCGCCAGGGTGGGCCGCTGACCATTCCGGTGTGACCTCCCGTCAGGCTGAAGCCGCCAGCGATGATCGGATTCGAGGCCACCTGGCTATGCGGCAACGTCGTGCCGGGATTGAATGGATCGTCAGCGGCCGCGAGGAGCAGCGTCGGCACCCGAATCGCCTCCAGGAACTGACCGCAGCTGACCTGCTCCCAGTAGTCCTGCGCGTCGCGGAAGCCATGCAGGGCCGCCGTGCCGTACGTATCGAACTCTTCGAAAGTCGTCGAGGCTCGGACCTTGTCGACATCTACGCAACCGGGGTACTGCTTCTCCTTCTCGATGGCCTTCGGAATGAGCGTGCGTAGGAAGCGCTTCACGTACAGTCCGCCGAGAGCACTGTCGATGGCGGGGCCGCTCCGGGTCAGATCGAAGGGTGGGCAGAGGACGGCTGCTCCCTTGACGGCTGCAGGAACACATTGCGGCGACTCGCCGAGCCACTTGGCCAGCACGTTGCCGCCCAGCGAGATTCCGAACAGATAGAGCTCGCGATCAGGTCTGGCCTCGGCGAGACGGTTTGCCATGAACTCGACGTCGCTCGTCTCGCCCGAGTGGTAGAGCCGGCGGGCGCGGTTGAGCTCGCCGCCGCAGGAGCGGTGCTCCATGACGACGACCGACCAACCCAGCCGTGCGATCTCGCCCGCCATGCCGAGGACGTTGTGAGAGCGCACGCAGCCTTCGAGTCCGTGGAGGATCAGGACGGTGGGCTGGTCGCCGCGAGAGCCGAGCGGGTCTCGGTTCGGAGCCTCGGCCTGCGGGTCTCCGGGCTCGAGAACGTGGATCCGGAGGAAGTCATCGTCTGGAGTTGGCACGCGGATCAGCTCGAAGTCGAGCTTGGGAAGGCGACGGAAGAAGGGTCCCCAGATCGTCTGGAGATGGGGACTTCGAAGCCAACGTGGAGCGACGTATGGGATCGGCTCGAACAGAGCGTGCTCGGCAGACTGCGACATGCGGTTGATGCTAGATCGGGTTTGGGCAAAAGGCACCCGACGCGCGCTCTAGACGAGGCTCGGCTAGCCGAGGGCGTCGAGCCCTCTCGCGACATCGGCGATGAGGTCATCGGTGTCTTCGGTCCCGGTCGTGAGCCGGATCATCCCCGGTTCGACTCCCTGCTCGGCGATGAGCTCTGGCGTCAGTCATGGCGTGTTCACGCGTTCGGCTCCTCGAGGTCGTAGCTTTCGAGAACCGCCGCGAACCACGGCTCGGCGCGGTACGGCTCATACACCGGGTGCTGGCCAAAGAACTGCCATGCGCCGAGCCCTTGCCGGGTCAGTCTTTCGACACATTCCCGTAGCTGCTCGGTCTGCTCGGCGACGGCAAGGAGCGGCACGCGATGACACAGCCGGCGATCGGACGACTCGAGCCAGACGCGCACGGCAGCCGGGTACCCGCCGGCTCGGTAGGCCGCACGGACGGTCTTGGCATCGCCGACGACGCGGTTCAGATGTGCCAGACCCTCGGAGTCCCGGCCCGCGAGGTGGTAGGCGGTCAGGAGAAGCGGAAGATCGGCCTCCCTTCCTACGTCGACGGTCCGGGTCAGTTCTGCGATCGCATCGTCGAACTCGCCGCGGACTAGGTGGACGTTGCCGAGCGTCGACCAGAACCCCGGCGAGAGAGGATCGAGGCTCTTGGCGCGCTGGACCTGTACGAGTCCCTCGTCCAGACGGCCGGTGTTGACCAGGATTGCGGCGTAGCTGCTGCGGAGAGGACCCACGCGTGGAGCCGCGTCGATGGCGGCGACGACGCGAGCTTCCGCCTCTTCCCACCGCCCCGCCTGCATGGAGAGCTCGACCAGGAGGTTGTTGGCTGAAGCGTTTCGGGGATCGAGCGCGAGTGCCTCGCGGGCCTTCTTGTCGGCACGAGCGCGAGTGTCCTCGGTGCGCTCGTAACCCCACTGATAGAGGAACCAATAGGCGAATCCTTGTTGCGCGTGCGCTTGCGCATAGTTGGGGTCGATCGCGAGGGCGTCTTCGGTCAGTCGGAGTTCCTCGCGAAATCCCTCCTCTGTCCGCAGGCCTTCGGCCTCGACTCCTCGCCTGACCAGTTCAAAGGCCCGAACGTCCGTCGTGCGATAGCGACTTCGCTGAAGCCACGAAGGCCCTCCGGTCGCGCCGAGCTCTTCGCGGATCGCTTCGGCGATCTCCTGGCCGATCTCGGCTTGCAGATCCAGCGCGTCGTCGAGTGGTCGATCGTAGGTCGCGGACCACAGGTGGCTCGCGTCTCGTGTGCGGATGAGCTGAGCGGTGATGCGGACCTGATCGGCCGAGGTACGCACGCTGCCCTCGACGAGGGTCCCGACGTCGAGGCGCTCACCGACTGCTGTCGCGTCCACGCCTTCGCGTTTGACCGCTTGAGACGAGGTGCGTGCCATGACCTGAAGAGCATCGATGCGCGAGAGCGATTCGATGAGTTGCTCCGAAAGGCCGTTGGCGAGCCAGCTCTGGTCACCATCAGGGCTCAGGTCGTCGAACGGAAGTACCGCGATCGCCGTCAGCGGTGGCATCGACGACGTGGACTCAACGGGCGGATCCGCCCTGAACGCAGCAAAAAACGCGAAGCCGACCGCGATCAGCGCTGCCAATCCCAGAGCTGCGCGCACAGCTTGCATCCGATGCGGTGACCGAGTGGTGGCCGGTGTGCTCGAAGGGTCCTCGGTCACTCGTGTGTCGGAAGGATCGGGCCACTTTCTCGGGTGTGTAGCGCCGGGATCTGCCGCCTCGCTCTCAGGAGTGGCAATCAGGATGTAGCCCCGCTTGCTGACGGTCCGCACGACGCGTGGGCTCCTTGCATCGTCTCCGAACGCCGAGCGAATCTCGGAGATGGCCTTCTGGACGGCGTTGTCGGCGGATAGAGATCCGGTCCAGAACCTGTCGAGCAGTTCCTCGCTGGTGACGAGCTCTCGAGGACGCTCGCAGAGAAACCGAAGCACGGCCGCGCTTTTTGGGGTCAAGCGTCGCTCTCCGTCTTGGGTCCAGATCTCTCCGGTTTCGAGATCGACCTGGCACTCTGCTACCCGTACCTTCAATGGCGCCACGTCTCCAGCGATTGCTCCGGGTCTTCGAGCGATGCTGACACGAACGCTCAGGTCGACCTAGAGCCGTGCAAATCCCTTGTTTTCTGGCCTTTCCCGTTGGCGGAAGGAGAACAGTAGGGAAATAGTAGCGAACCGGAAGGACACCTCGGGAGGTGTTCCGAGAAGGTCGTGGCTGATTTGCCAACGACTTTGGAGCACCCTGATGAATGTCGACACTCTTCCGCTCGACCGCCCCCGCCTTCGACTCCGGAAGGCACTCAGTCTGGTCGCCTTTGCCTCTCTCCTGCCCCTCTGCGCCGAACGTGTGGCTGGCCAGACCTGGCAGCCGACGTCTCCTCACGCCCTGTAGACTGTGTCCTCAGCCGCCTGTGTCGTCCAGTCACTCACCTGCAACTCGCGTCTCACTTCAGAGCTGGATCCGTCCGTTTGCTCCAATACCGAGCCTGGGATCTACTTCGTCTTCGTGCAGTTCGAGGGGATCGCGGGACAGCGAGTGACCGTCGACGTCCAGTCCGACGATTTCAAGACGGCGTCAGCACTTTCTCCGCCCGGGTGGACGCTCGCGGAGGGACCAGGCCAGCCGCTGGTGGCTGGAGACAACGGCGCGGGTCGGCCTGGCAACGACGTCCGTTACCAGCACACCTTGGACGAGTCGGGGACCTGGACGATTGGTGTCGGCAACCCTCAGGAGCCCGGAGGTGTCGGTGAATACACGCTGAGCGTCGATTGCGAAACGCCCGTCGCGGCACCTCTTGCTCCGTCCGAGCTCCGGGCGACGCCTGTCTCTGCCACCGAAATCCGTCTCGACTGGCAGGACAACGCCACCGACGAGAGCGAGTTCAGAATCGAGATGAGAACGATGCAAGGTGACTTCGAGCTCCTCGCACTGACGGCCGCGGACACGAGCTCCGGAAACGCTAGCGACCTCGAGCCAGGGCAGGAGTACGAGTTTCGCGTGCGTGCCCAGAACGGCGGCGGCGCGTCGCCGTGGTCGAATCAGGCCACGGCCGCGACTTTCCAAAGCGCTCCGGTTCCATGTGAGCCGGACGAGTTCGTCACCTGCCTCAGCGGTGAGCGCTTCAGCGTCGAGATCGACTGGCGCGACTTCGAAGGTGGCACGGGACGCGGCCGGGTGGTACCTGTCGAATCCGACGACTCCGGGCTCTTCTGGTTCTTTGGCGCTGACAACTGGGAGATGCTCGTCAAGGTGCTCGACGCCTGCGCGATCTCTGATCGCTTCTGGGTGTTTGCCGCAGCCACCACAGATGTCGAGTACACCCTTACCGTGACCGACACGGACACAGGCGCCGTGAAGAGGTACTTCAACCCCCTGGGCCAGGCCTCGCCAGCGGTGACCGACAGTGACGCCTTCGCAACGTGCCCCTAGGCGAGTCCCGATACGCGTCAGTTCGTCGGCACCAGGCGCTCGAGCTCCGAGAAGAAGTCGACGACCACGTTGAGAACGGGCTTCTTGCGCCGCTCGAGCGTGATGAAGAACGAGCCGTCCGGACTCACGTCCCACCACTCGTCGAGGCCGTCGAACAGATCTTCGGTGGTGGCGTCGCAGGGATTGTCGGGATCGAAGGTCGCGCGGACCGCGGTGCCTAGGCGGTTGTAGTAGATGACCCCAGCGGATGGCCACCTTGGTCTCCTGCCGCCGCCCGTGGAGATGGGACAGGGGCGCCTCGATCCGTCGATGGGCTGGGCGTAGATCTCCATCTGATCACTGCTGTTCGCCTCGAAGGCAAACCAGCGCCCGTCCGGAGAGTGCCAGGCGTTGACCTCGTCGTACTGCGTCTTGACGAGCTCTCGAGGTTCGCCACCGCTCTCGAGCCGCCAGATGTCGAAGCCCGATTCGTCATCGTACTGCTGGAAGAGGAGGTCTCCATCTGGACCTGCGGAGTTGGGCCACTTGTGGCTGTCGCTCACGAGGATCGGAACGGGGACGCTGTTGTCGTCGAGCTGTTGCTTCCAGAGGTCGAGATGGCCTTGGCGCGTCGAGGTAAAGAAGAGAGCCTCCCCGTTTGGGGCCCAGACCGGCCAGAAGTCGTTCGTGATGTCGTCGGTCAGCCGTTCGGGACCGCCTTCGAGATCACGAACGAAGAGACTCCCGCCGCCCTCGTCCCAGAGGGTGAACGCGAGTTGGTCTCCGCCTGAGCTGAGGTCGAGGAAGATCGAGTAAGGCAGCTCGTCCTCGTGTACCAGTTCCAGTTCTCCGGAGGCCGCCTCGATTCGTGCTAGCCGTCTGGCCAGACTGGAGGTGCCGCTGAGATAGACCAGAGTACCGGTATCCGAGATCGCGTAGTCGGCCTGTCGGTCGTCCCCGATCACGATCCCTTCGAGGACCATCCGTTCTGCACCGACCTCGAGAGTGTCGATGTCGAAAGCTGCTGCCATCAAGCGGTTTCCGCGCGTGAACAGCAGGTGACCCGACTTGGCGTAGCGTGGGTTGCGTGCGTTCTCCATCAGCAGCGTCGACTCGCCTGTGTCCGGATCCGCTACGCGAACCGAGTGCGTACCGCAGCAGGTCCCGAAGAGGACGCCTCGCTGCTCAGGAAGCACGGTAGGCCACCAGTGATTCAGAGACCTGCCACCGGTGTCTTCGATCTTGGAGAACACCTCTGGATCTTCGTTGGCAGTTGCTGGCATCCTGAGAACCTCGCCGTTCAGTGAGGACAGGTAGATGTACCCGGATGAATCCCAGTCACCACCCCTGAGGTTCCAGCCGTCGATCTGGTCGGTGACCGTAACCGGGGAACCACCAGCGACCGGTACCCTTCTCACGGCAGAGATGCTCTCGTCAGCGAACGCTACCGACAGCCCGTCCGGGGAGAAGAACGGATTGGCCGCCGCTTGCGTACCCGGTAGCCGCCGAAGCTCTTGTGGGGTCTCCAGATCCTGGAGATAGAGCCCTTTCCGGTTGCCGCTCGAGAGGACGTGAACGATGTGTTTGCCGTCGTCCGAGATGTTGACTCGCAGGCCGAAGTGAGCAAACTGCGGGTACTCGAGCTCCATGCCCCGAAAGTAGGTTGCCTGTCTGGGTTGTTCCCGTTCGGACGATCGGATCAGCGACGACGCGATCGCGCCGACCAGCAGTCCCACCACACCGGTGGCCACGAGCCACCATGGACGGGCTCTTCGGATCAGCGCCGGTCGCTCGGTCAACGGCTCTGGGACCGAGGCGTCTTCGAGCCCCAGCCGCACGTCCGAGATGTCTCGAAACCGCTGGCGCCGATCCCGTCGCAAACAGCGCCCGATCACGCGAGACAGAGACGGCGACGAGGATTCCATGACCCGAGAGGGATCGACCTCGTCCTTGAGCACCGACGCCAGGGTCAGCGACGCGTTGTCGCCCCCGAACAAACGCTGCCCCACCAGACTCTCGTAGAGGCACACCCCAAACGACCAGATGTCCGACTGCTGATCGGCAGCAATCCCCTGGGCCTGCTCGGGCGACATGTAGGCGGCGGTGCCCAGGATCTCGCCGCGCATGGTGGCGGCGGCGGTCATGGTGGGCGACTGACTCAGATCGGCGGCGCCAGTTCCCGCGCTCTCCGGCTCCATCGCCTTGGCGAGTCCGAAGTCGAGGATCTTGACCCTGCCGTCGGTACCGACCTTGATGTTGGCGGGCTTGAGGTCGCGGTGGATGATGCCCTTCTCGTGCGCGGCTTCGAGGCCTTCCGCAATCTGGACGAAAAGCGGGATGGCTTCGCCGACCGGGATCGGACCGCGCTGGATGCGGTCGGCGAGGTCTTCTCCTTCGACCAACTCCATGACGAGGAAGTGGGTGCCGTCGTGCTCCTCGAAGCCGAACAGGGTGGCGATGTTGGGGTGGTTGAGGGCGGCGAGTGACTTGGCTTCGCGCTCGAAACGAGCCATTCGATCTGCGTGCTCGGCAAAGTCGGCGGGAAGGACCTTGATCGCGACATCGCGGTCGAGTTTGGTGTCGCGAGCTCGATACACCTCTCCCATGCCGCCCTTGCCGAGCAGGGTGGTGATCTCGTAGTGGGAGAGATGGTCGCCTGAGGTGAGCGGCATGAGTGAGCCCGATTCTAGAGGCCTGGGTTCGCGTTTACCGAGTACGGGGCGGAGAGGCAGCGGGGTCCGCGCGGCCTTTAAGATCGGACGGCGTAACACTTGAGTTACAATCCTCACAGTGGATACGACGATCCGAAACCTCGACTCTGCGACCTATCGGAGGCTCAAAGCGCGTGCCGCGCTCGAAGGCCGAACGATCGGCGAGGCGCTCAACGACGCGATGCGCCTCTACCTGGATCGCCACGGCGAACGCGATGCCAACGGAGCTCGCGTGTCGGCTTCGCGAAGCCTTGGCGACTCGCGTCCGACCCCGACCGATCGTCACGAGCTCCGCGCAACTCGGGTGCGTCAGGCCTGGCGGGCGAGCAAGGCAGATCCCGAGATCCGTACCGTCGCTCGAGATTGGCTGGCACGGCATCCGTCTCGCGAGCCTGCGATCGACGAGCTGTGGGCTGAAGCTCTAGAGGGCCGGGGTCCGCTGCATGGCTGGCTCGAAGGGGTCGATGGCGCCTTGTCGACAGTCGACATCCCGTTGCGCGCCCTACTCTCGTCACATCCTTTCGTGACCTACTTGCGATGCTCGATCCGGGAGACGTCCGCAACATAGTCGCAGACGCGGCGAGACTCGCTCGTCGGGGCGAGGTCGTGGTCTTTGGCAGCGCCGCACTCGCCTTCTGGCTCGATTCGGCACCCGCCACTCGTGACGTCGATCTGTACTGCCTCCCGCCGGAACGCGGCGATGCAGTGGAAGCGTTGATGGGAGAGCTCTCGCGCTATCACGAGCACTATGGTGCCTATGTGGAGGTCTGGGGACCGGAGACCTTCCTAGCCAGCCAAGACTGGAGAGCGAGAGCGAAGGTCCTGCGATTCGAAGAGTCACCGGACGTTGCCGTCGTCATCGCGCATCCTCACGACGTGATGGTGGCGAAGCTCGAGCGGTGCGACGAGCGCGACAGACAACACATTCTCGCCATCCTCGACGAGTTGCCACTGCCCAAGGCCGACCTGGAGACCCTTCTCTCGTCGAGTGCCCACGAGCGCGGTGAGATCGATGACGACCATCGTGTCGCGAGCTTTCGTCACTGGGCCACGTGGCTCGAGGGCGTCGTCGACGGCAGGGAATAGGTCCACTCTAGGCTGCGCTGGTTACGAGGTGACCGACGAACCCCTTGGCGGACGCCAGCCGCTTCAAGGACTCGCCTGGCGCTCGAAGCGGGCGAGGCGGTCTGCGTGCTCGGCGAAGTCGGCGGGAAGGACCTTGATGGCGACATCGCGGTTGAGCTTGGTGTCGTGGGCGCGGTAGACCTCTCCCATGCCACCTTTGCCGAGGAGGGTGGTGATCTCGGTGTGGGAGAGATGGTCGCCTGAGGTGAGCGGCATGTCTGTCCGGAGTCTACCGACCGGACGAGCAGCCCAGGCGGGTGTGGGTACGGCTCACCTGTCGGCCTGCTCGCGCGCCCTGCTCGTGTCGACGTAGAAGTCGCTGGGGAGCTCTCGCTCGAGGGGTTCCACGTGCTCGCTCCGAAGATCGACGACGAGGTCGACATTTTGGGTCTGTCGGGGAACACCGTGAATCGAGCTGGCGAACGAGCCGCCGAGGTGGTACTCGATGCCAAGCTTCTCCAGGCTGGTGATTACTCTCAAGGCAACTGCGAGCGCTTCGGGGAGCTCAGGACTCATCGCTGAAATCGAAGTCTGGACGCGAGCCGTAGGCGGTCTCGGCAAGCTCGTCGCCGAGCACCAGCTTGGCGAGTCGCCAACGAAGGCTCGCGACGGACTCATCAGGGTAGCGGTGTTTCAGGCCGGCGAAGAGCAGCTGCCGGGACGTCTTGATCGCGTCGTCCACCAGCTCCAGCTTGCGTGTCGGCGACATCTCGCGGTAGAGCGCGAGCATCTTGGCCTTGGCCTCCGGAGACGTCTCAGTCGACGGGTGGTGAGCCATGACGCGAGGCTACCAGCGGTGCCGTCTCTTCGAACCTTCGGCTCTCGAGCCCTCGCGTCTAGCGACCCGCGTCGAGACTCGCCTCGATCACGGGCATCTCGACACCCAGTTGCTGGGCGACGCTGAGACAGAACGAGAGATCTTTGATCGGCATGCTCGGCCAGGCCATCGGCTGCTTCGGCAGCGGGAAGTTCTTGGACACGAAACTGCTGCCCGAAGACGAGTTCAGGATCTCCATGAAGCGGTCGAGCTCCATGCCTCCCTCGGCGACGAGGTGCCGGACTTCCATCAGCGCCCGGAAGGTCGAGAGTGACATGGCGTTATTCGCGAGCTTCATGAGCTGACCCATGCCAACGTCTCCGCAGTGCATCGTGTTGCCCAAAGCGTCGAACGCCTCGCGACAGCGGTCGACTGAAGCTGCGTCTCCGCCGACCATGAGGGTGAGCGTGCCGTCACGAGCGCCTTTGACCAGCCCGCTGACGGGGCAGTCGAGGACAGTGATTCCCTGGCCCGCCGCCTCGGTAGCGAGCTCCTGGCAGTAGGACGGTGAGACGGTGCTCATCACGACGACGATGGCGCCTTCGGCCAGGCTCGCGAGCGCCCCGCTCGGACCACGGAGAACCGCGTCGGTTTGAGGCTCGTCGAAGACGATGCTCATCAGAATGTCAACGCCCTCGCCTACGTCTCTGGCACTGTCGACCTCGCGGATCCCTTTCGCTGTGAGGCGCTCGATGGCTTCTCGCGAGTGATTCACCGTGCTGACGACGGAGAATCCGGCGTCGAGGAGGCGACCGGCCATCGGCTCGCCCATGGCGCCGAGACCGATGAATCCGATGGTGGGTTTGGACATGGTGGGTCTCCTGCTGAAGTGTCAGATACCGAATCTTAGTTCGGTTTCGTCCTCACTGGCCGTGCCTGGTGTCCTAGACTTGCCGGCCCGACCCAACAGCAAAGCAGGAGCCGCCATGTCTACTCGTGCCACCAATCTCGCCAACCTGGCCGAAGAGGCCCTCGACCGCCTCGGAGAGCGTCGCAGCCTGTACTTCGAGGGCGACTGGGTGACGAACGCCCAAACTCTCGACCGCGCACGTCGTCTCCAGCGCGCCTTTGCCGAGTTGGGGGTCGGCCCAGGCAAGATCGTGGCGTTGTGCATGACCAACCACCCGCTGGTCTATCCGGTGTTCCAGGGTACGTTCCGCACTGGTGGCGCGGCGGTGCCTGTGATGTTCCAGCTGGCAGCTCCCGAACTGCGCTTCATCGTGGAGGACACGAAGGCGCACGTGGTCGTGACCGACGAGGCGAATCTCGACAAGGTCCGTGAGGGAGTCGCCGGGCTCGACAACGTCAAGTGGATCGTGGGCCGCGGCATCCAGACCAACCGCGACGCCAGTCCTCCCGAGCTCAACCTCGAAGAACTGCTCGAGAACGAACCGCAGAAACAGCTGCCAGAGCTGTCGTCCGAAGACCTTGCGATGCTCCTCTACACGTCCGGCACGACCGGACGGCCCAAAGGCGCCATGCTCTCGCACGCGAATCTGATCGCGTCGGCCAAGGCAGCGCAGGCGGCAGGAGAGGTCGAGAATCTCGAGACGCCGCGCGTGAGTGTCAGCGCCATGCCGATGGCCCACATCTTTGGCGTCGGCGTGATGAACGGCGGATTCCTGACGCCGGAGCACCTGGCCGACGGCTACATGATCCAGCTCATGTGGTTCGAGCCCGAACGCTTCATGCAAGTCATCCAGGAGCATCGCTGCAACACCATGCCCGCGGTGCCCACCATGCTCGCCATGATCCTCAACCACCCCAAGTTCGCGGAGTACGACCTCTCGTCGATGGAAGAGGTCGTTTGTGGCGCTGCACCGCTGCCGGTGGAGCTGGCCAACTCGTTTGCCGCGAAGTTGAACTGCCGGGTTCGCGAGATCTACGGTCAGACGGAAGGAACCGGAATCGGCAGCGCAAACCGACCGTCCGACGATTACCGACCGGGTTCTGCGGGGCGTGCCTATCCGGGTACGGAGCTACGCATCGTCGACGAAGACGGCAACCCTCTTCCGACGGGTGAGCGTGGTGAGATCACCCTCAAGGGCCCGACGCTGATGATGGGCTACCTCAATCGCCCCGAGGCGACGGCCGAAACAGTCCGGGATGGCTGGCTGCACAGTGGCGACGTCGGTTACCTGGACGAGGACGGCTTCCTGTTCATCGTCGACCGTCAGAAGGACATGATCATCCGCGGCGGCGAGAACATCTATCCGGCCGAGCTCGAGGACATCCTCTACGAGCACCCTGCGGTGGCGGAAGCTGCGGTGGTCGGCGTGCCGGACGACGTCTATGGCGAAGGCGTCGTGGCGTACGCCGTGCTGGGTCCGGGTCAGGAGGCCTCCGAGGCGGAGCTCATCAGTTTCGTCAAGGAGAAGACGTCGCCGTTCAAGGCGCCGCAGCGAGTGCACTTCTTGAGCGAGCTACCGAAGAGCGGTGTCGGCAAGATTCTGCGTCGCGAGCTGCGGGAACGAGCCAAGACCGACGGCTGAGCGCGCATCGTTTCGTAGACTTCGCGAACCAACCCTTCTTGGTAAGCGGAGCGAGAGGTAGTGCGTGGCTGAGGAGCGCCCTGCGGGGCGACGAGCATCAGGTCCCATGGATGACGTGCCGACGCGCGCGGTCGCCGAGGAGCGCCATCGCGCCGACGCGAGTGGACGAATAGGCCCCTATCGCCTCATCCAGCGGCTTGGCGAAGGCGGTATGGGTGAGGTCTGGGAAGCCGAGCAGCTCGAGCCGGTGCGCCGCATGGTCGCGCTCAAGCTCATCAAGCGCGGCATGGACTCCAAAGAAGTCGTAGCGCGCTTCGAGTCCGAGCGCCAGGCGCTGGCGCTCATGGAGCACTCGAACATCGCCAGGGTCTTCGACGCAGGCGAGACTGAGCGCGGGCGCCCGTACTTCGTCATGGAGCTCGTCAAAGGCCTGCCGATCACCCACTACTGTGATCAGGAGCGAGTCACCACTCGCGAGTGTCTCGAGCTGTTCGTTTCGGTGTGCGAAGGCGTCAACCACGCGCACCAGAAGGGCATCATTCATCGGGACCTCAAACCGTCGAACATCCTGGTCACTCTGCGCGAAGGCAAGCCGGTTCCGAAGATCATCGACTTCGGAATTGCCAAGGCCATTCAGCAGAGGCTCACCGAGCACACGATCCACACCCAGCTCGGGCAGTGGGTGGGCACTCCCGAATTCATGTCGCCCGAGCAGGCCGAGATGTCCGGGCTCGATGTCGACATCCGCACGGACGTCTACTCGCTGGGGGCGGTGCTCTACGAGTTGTTGGTCGGAGCGCGGGTGTTCGACGGCACGGAGTTGCG
>JANQPS010000997.1 GCA_028285365.1 Thermoanaerobaculia bacterium
TGCGACCTGCAGGTAGCGTCCTGGCTCATCCGCACCAAAACCGTTCCAGGCGAGCTCGGTCGTCAGGCTCAGAGTTCCGGTGAGCTGACGGTCCAGACCAACACTCGCGCGGATGAACTCGCGCCGGCCCAGCGTCACGCCCGGGAAATCGAGATCCGGCTCACCTCCGGCCCACGTCGCAGCCACCTCCGCGCGCAGTGCGGTGCCTCCGGCATCACCCGCAAAAAAGGCCCCGAGCACGGTGTCGCCGTGGAACCGGCCGGCCATGAAGCCGAGATCACTGCCACCAACCGGAAAGCGGTACAGTGCCGCCAGGCTCGCGTCTTCCGAGAACCGATCACCCTGGCTCGCGGCAATGACCTCGAGCTCCGAGAAGTCCCCTGTGGGCACCGTGACGCGCAGCGCGTCGACACCCGGCTTGTAGTCGCGATCGACGCGCTCGGGGGCAAACGGCGCAAACAGGTCCAGCGCCGGCCAGAAGTAGTTGACCCCCCACGTGATCGCCTGCCGCCCCAGAGTGACCCGTAGCTTCTCACCCTCGAAACGAGCGCTCAGCCGATCGAGCTCCAGAGCCCCGGTCACCGCGCTCGACTCGAGATCGACGGTGAGGTCGAGCGCCTGACGCGTGGTGCCCGTGGCGATCTGGGAGCCGGGAGCCATCTGAGGCGGCGAGGTCGCCTGAGCCACGGCGTGGACCTCGAGACTCCAGCGCTCACTCAGCTGCTGCTCGAGCTTGAGGCGGGCGACCAGCAGTTCGGTGTCGGAGCGTCGATCAGCGATCGTCGGCTCCGTGGCGGCCGCCAGATCGCGCAGGTTACTGAGATCCGAGACGAAGCCGAAGAGACGGACGTCGCCGCCGATCTCCGGCGGAGTCAGTCGACGAGCCGCCTTCTGGTCCTCGTTCTCACCGCCCGAGGGAAAAGACCCGAGGAGGCCGGCCGCCAGTAGCCACGCGATCAGCGAGCCGGTCACTCGACTCGAGACCTACGTGACCGCGTCTTTGACCGTATCGTCGCTGATGCTGCCGTCGACCATCCGCACGATGCGCCGGGCACGGTCCATCACCTTCGGATCGTGCGTCGAGAAGACGAAGGTCACTCCGCGATTCTTGTTCAGCCGCTCCATGAGATCGAGCAGCGTATCGGCGGTCTCGGAATCGACGTTGGCAGTGGGCTCGTCCGCAAGCACCACCGCTGGGTCGGAGGCAATGGCGCGAGCGATGGCGACGCGCTGCTGCTGTCCACCCGAGAGCTCGGACGGCTTGCGGTCTTCGAGGCCCGAGAGACCGACATCTTCGAGCAGCTCCATGACCTTGCGCTGCCGATCCTCCGGGGGCGCTCCCTGAACCCACAGCACCATCTCGGCATTTTCGTACGCGGTGAGCACGGGGACCAGGTTGTAAGCCTGAAAGACGAAGCCGATGCGATCGCGACGAATCTCGCTCAGCTCCTTGCGCGAGAGCGCCCCGAGGTCTTCGTTCTCTAGCCTGACGGTCCCCGAAGTCGGACTGTCCAACGCCCCGATCAGGTTGAGAGTGGTCGTCTTGCCCGAGCCGGAAGGCCCGCAGATCGCCGTGAACTCACCTTTGGCGATCTCCAGGTCGACACCGCGTAGAGCGTGGACGTCGATGCTGCCCTGACGGTACACCTTGGTGACACCGTCGAGTTGAACGATGGGCTGGCTCATGGCTAGGACTCCCTCGTGCGCGAGCTCAGACGATCTTCAGGGTCTCGACCGGCTCGACGCGACCGGCGCGCCAGGCCGGGTAGATCCCGGAGAGCAGGGTGGCCAGAACGGCAAAGACGACGATGATCACCAGATTCTCGAAGAAGATGCCGACCTTGAGAACACTCGGCATTCCGACTCCCGCGATGTCCATCTGGCTCCCGATGATCGCTGCCACGTCGATGCCCGTATTGGCCAGATAGAAGTACGGCCCGGCCGTGACGACGGCGGCCCCGATGAGCCCGAGCAGCGCCATCCAGAAGCTCTCGAGCATGACGAGTCCGAACAACTTGCCAGGACTCCAGCCAATCGCCGAGAGAATCCCGAACTCGCGCATCCGCTCCATCACGCTCACGAACAGCGTGTTGAAGATCCCGGCAGCCACCAGAATCGCGATGAGGATCTCCATGAACCTCGCGCCGCCGACCTTCATCGCGATGAAACCCGCGAGCTCGGGACGCGACGCGTACCAGGCCAGGGCGGCGGCCTCCGATCCTTCCTGATCCAGCTCACCCGCAATGCGCTCGGCGGCCGGATCCGTGCGACGCTGGTCTTGCAGGAACACCGCCAGCTGAGTGACTTCCGTCGGCCCCAGGTCGACCACCTCGCGCAGCGCGTCGATGGGCAGGAGCGCCAACCCCGAATCGGCCGCTGCCGAGCCCGTTTCCACGATCCCCTTGAGTCTGGCCAGGCCACTCACGATCTCGCCATGGGTATCGGTCAGCGTGTAGATGACTCGATCACCGAGATCGAGACCGAGCTTGCTCACGATGCGCGCTCCGAGCAGGATGCCGCCGTCGGGACTGTCCTCCAAAGGCTCCCCGTCCGCGATGGCCTCGAGGGCGCTGAGGGTCTCGGTACTCTCGAGAGCCGGGTCGTAGGCGATGACGCCGGCTCCCGCACTCTCCCCCGCTGTCGCCAGCATGACCTGACCGAGCACTCGGGGCATCACCGCCTTGACCTCGGGATCACCCTCGAGCACGGAGAGCATGCGCTCGTCGGCGCTCACCGTCCTGGTGATCGTCGGGTGGTCGACGTACTCGGGATGCTGAACCGACACGTGTCCGCCACCCAGCCGTGCCGCGAGATCGATCATGTCCGCCCAGTTCTGATCCTGCATCGCCGTAGCGATGATCGCGAGGAAGACACCAAAGACGATCGAGGAGAGCGTCAGCAGCGTGCGACGACGATTGCGCCAGAGGTTGCGCCACGCCATCACCCACAGACGGGTGCCTCGACGTTTGGTGTCCCCGACGTCACGGGGAGCGACGCTCGTTGCCGTCGTGCTCGCCGTCGCACCACCCGCAGCCGTCGCAGGTGAAGCCTGGCCAGCACTCATCTCGACGCCGCGGTCGCTGATGCTGTTGGTCTCTGTTGTCCGCATGTGAGCCCTCCTGACGATCTCCTGAGCCTGTTACTGATGGCGCATCGCGTCGATGGGACGCAGTCGCGCCGCCTTCAGGCCGGGATACAGAACCGCTAGTGAGACGATGATGACGAGCATGCTCACGGGAGCACCGATGCTGAACGCGTCGACCTGGGAGTACCACCGGGAGTCGAAAGACATCCCCATCAGAGTGAGCCCGGAGAGACCGGCCATCTGGAGCCCATGCTCGCTGAGATACCACAACGCGGGAGCGGCCAGAGTCAGCCCGGCGACGATCGCAATACCCGTCTGCAGCCCGGCTTCGAGCAGGATCAGACTCAGAACGTGCCTGGGACTCATTCCGAGCGCCTTGAGGAGCCCGAGCTCCTTGATGCGCTCGAAGACCGCCATCAGCATCGCGTTGAGGATCAGGATCGCGATCGCCACGTAGACGATGGTCATCATGACCTGAAGCCCGGCAACCGCAGCATCCAACATGCTCGCGGCGGTCGGCTGAAGCTGACGCCAAGACTGCACGTCCTCGTCGGGCGCAAGACCGAGCGCGGCAGCCAGAGCGTCTTCGGTCGAGCCGCCCGGAGCGCGGCGCACGATGATGCGGTGCGCCCCGCCTTCGTAGCCGAAGAAGCTCCGAAAGGCCTCTTCGACCACAAACACTCCGGAGCGGTCCACGGCCTCGGAGAAGCTGCCGAGGACCCCCGCCACGACATAGAGGTCGTTAGCGATTCCGCCGTCGACCGATTGGCCGAGGATCACGAGCTCGGAGCCGACCTCGACACCAAAGGTCCGCGCGAGGCGGCTACCGATGACCACGCCAGAAGGCTCGCTCGCCGATAGCCACTCGCCCTCCGCAAGCTCTCCGGCAAGTCCGCTCGCCACCCTGTCGGCTTCGGGATCGAGCCCGACGATCTGGACCCCGGCCGAAGCGTCACCGGCGGCCGCGAGCCCGCCGCCGAGGAACCGGGCCGTCGCCGGAAAGCCCAGGTCCGCCAGGTCGCCCACCAGCCGCTCGGACTCTCCCAGATCGTCGTAGAGCGTCGGCTCGTCGAGGTAACCCGGAGCATGAATCTGGACGTCGCCCACTTCCACCTCGAGGAGCTTGCGCTCCATGTCGCCCAGGAGACCACGCATGAGCGACGCGTAGATCACCATGGCGAGGAGGGCGAGGGTCATGGCGGCTATGGTCACCAGGGAGCGGCGTCCGTTGCGCCAGAGGTTGCGCCACGCCACGCGAACGGTTCCCAGCAGGGTCTGTGTCTTCATGCGCTCGAGGATCTCGAAAAGAGCGGTTATCGCTTGAGCGACTGCAAGGTGAACAGGCGCTCGGACAGCTCGACGTCGAGCTTCAGATCGTCGTAGATCATCTCGGTGAACTCGTTGGGCTCGTCGGCGGGCACCATCAACACTCGCGTCGGTAGACGCCGACTACCGAGAGACTTGACGTCGAGGTAGCTCATCGTGCGCACCAGCTCTCCGTCGTCGTCGAAGAAGCGGGTCGTGCGCGGCAGAGTGTCGGACTTCGAGATCTCGATCTCCACCTGGCCCCAAATGACCGGTGCGTCCTCGTCCGGGGCACAGGTGATCAGCCAGCGAGGTCCGTCGTCGTCGCTCGCGGGGACGTCTTCACCAAGCTCACAGGAGTAGTCGTCGGTGTAGCGAGAGCTCTGGACGAGATCGTCGTTGGTGAGATGGCTGCCCATCCAGGAGGCACCCATCATCGACGCCGGGATCTTGATCGTGCGGTCGACCTTCGGCAGGTAGTTCCAGATCGAGTTCTCGACCCGCAGGGTAGCGACACCTTTCTCTTTGGGTGGCGACTCGATCCGCACGAGACTGCGCTCCGTACCCTGCGACCACACGTTCATGACCATCTCGCGCTCCCACCTCTTGGTCTTGACGCGCATGGTCATGCGGCCTTCGCTCGAGTCACCGCGAAAGAGATCGTCGACGCGCTCGAGAAGTGCCACGACTTCGGGATCTGTCGTCTCGCCGGCGAGCGGCGGTGCCGTCACGATCGAGGAGACCAGGAAAACCACGCAGCAGGCCCAGCTCACACTGTTCTTGTTCATCCGCTCACCTCCACTGGCTCGCGAGTGGCCGACGCATCGACCGCGCTCGCGGGCGCCAGGACTCCCTCGAGTAGCACCGTCGAAAGAAGATCCGCCAAACGTCCCTGCGACAGACCGGCGCGCAGTCGGTCGTCGACGAAGAAGCTCGCCGACTGAAACGTCGCAATCAACGCCCGCGCCCGATCGCGCAACTCCTCAGGGTCGAGCTCCGTCGGCTTCATCGCTTCGCCGATGATGGCCGCCAGAAACTCCACCTTCATCCTCTCCGTCTGTTCGAGGAGATTGGCGTCGATCTCGTCGAGCACGATGCCGATCTCGCGGTCGCCACCCAGCATGCGTGCCGTGAGCGGCATGTCGCCGGGAAGCTCGACGAAAGAGCGGATCCAGAGTCGAAGTCGCTCTCTCGGGTGCACGTCGGCTTCGAAGATGGGGGCCAACCGAACCAGGAAGCCGCGCTTCTCCCGAGTGAGCGCCGCCACCAGCAGGTCGGCTTTGTTCGAGAAGTACAGATAGACAGTGCCTTTGGCGACTCCTGCACGCCGGGCCACCTCGTCGACACTCGTCTTGCGGTAGCCGAGGCGGATGAACGAATCCGTCGCCGCATCGAGAATGCGCCTGCCCTTGCGCCCTCCCTCGCTGTCGTCATCGAGGCCAGCGAGAAGGGTCGACATCATCTTCTCGACGTCGGCAAAGGTCCAGTTCACGTTCATCACCGCCCCAGAATAACCCGAATGACCGATTTAGGCAAAACGGTCATTCAGTCAGACGCCCACCGGGCGACGACCCGCTGTAGCGAAGACGTGACCGCACAACCGCCTGTCATCCTGACCAGAGGCCGGCCGGGATGTTGGATCGCAGCGCGATGGCAGCGCGGCCGGAGGGAAGACCGTCGTTGCGAGCTCCTCTCGCAGTACCGGTGGGTGGCTGTGATGAGGTCGCAACGACGGCCATGCGACCCCTCAGGGCAGCAACTCGGCCGGGGTCCTTCCTCCGCGCCGGTCGGAGATTGCGCTGCGGGCGGAACTCGCTGACCGGCACTCTGTCAGGATGACCGGCTGAAGCGGGGACGTGACCACCAACCGCCTGTCATCCTGACCAGACGCCGGCCGGGATGTTGGATCGCAGCGCGATGGTCGCGCGGCCGAAGGGAAGGACCTCGACCAGGATGGGTCGGATGTGTGGCGCATGACCGTGTTGCGAGCTCTTCTCGCAGTACCGGTGGGTGACTGTGACGAGGTCGCAACGACGGCCATGCGATCCCTCAGGGCAACAACTCGGCCGGGGTCCTTCCTCCGAGCCGGTCCAAGATCGCGCTGCGGGCGAGCCACCTTTGCCGGCACTCCGTCAGGATGACCCGCAGAGCGGAAACGTAGCCACCAACCGACCTGTCATCCTGACCAGAGGCCGGTCGGGTTGTGGAATCGCAGCGCGATGATCACCCGGCCGGAGGGAAGGACCTCGACCAGGATGGATGGGATGTGTGGCGCATGACCGTCGTTGCGAGCTCTTCTGTGCTCACGACCGTGAGGTGCAAGGTGACAGTCGATCATTGTGATCCCCCGTGCCGGGCTACCCTGCGGGTTGCTTTGCAGTTGCTCACGCAACTGCGGTCTCCTGTTCCACAGCACTCCGTCAGGATGACCCGCTGAAGCGGAGACGCGACCACCAACCGAACTGTCATCCTGACCAAAGGCCGGCCGGGATGTTGGATCGCAGCGCGATGGTCGCCCGGCCGGAGGGAGGGACCTCGACCAGGATGAGTCGGTGTGTGTGGCGCAAGACCGTCGTTGCGAGCTCTTCTCGAAGTACCAGTGGGTGGCTGTGATGAGGTCGCAACGACGGCCGTGCGACCCCTCAGGGCAACAACTCGGCCGGGGTCCTTCCTCCGCGCCGGTCCAAGATCGCGCTGCGGGCGAGCCACCTTTGCCTGCACTCCGTCAGGATGACCGGCTGAAGCGGAGACGTAGCCACCAACCGCTGTCACCGAAGGCAACTCCCAAGCGCTGCCGCGAGCCGCTCTCGTCTAGCTGTCCAGCTTGCCCTGGATGAAGTCGATGAGGGCTGCCACCGTCTCGATCTCGAGGATCTCTTTGGCGGAGATCTCGACGTCGAACTCCTGCTCGAGGTCGAACAGGAGGTCCATGATGGCGAGCGAGTCGAAGCCCAGCGACTCGATCGTGGAGTCCTCGGTGGCCGCTGCCCAGTCGAGCTCTTCCGTTGACGCGGCCACGGCCAGGCTACCAATGGAATCGAAGATGTCTTTGC
>JANQPS010001002.1 GCA_028285365.1 Thermoanaerobaculia bacterium
CTGAGACACTTGCTGCTCAGCGAGGAGTGGCTCCAACCGGCCTTCTTCGATTCTGGCGGTTCGTGCGGCCGCCTCGGCCCGACGCTGGGTCGCTCTTGCTGCGGTGAACTTGGATCGAGCGGCCTGTTCGCGTTGCTCGGAGGCGGTCACGCTGGACGCCGCCGCTTGGACTCGAGCTTCGATCTCCTCCAGTTGACTCGTGGCTGTCGTGCTCTCGACCGGCACGCTGACGCGAGCACGAGTTGCTGCAGCTGCGGCCACGGCATGGTCGGCGCGCGCGCGACTCAGCGCCAGTTCGAAGTCCGCGGGGTCCAGTTCGAACAAGAGCTGGTTTTCGTCGACCCGTTCGTTCTCACGGATGTGAACCGCCGCCACGGTGCCGGAGACGCGCGCCGAGACTGGGTGGACGTGACCCTCGAGTCGAGCGTTGTCAGTGGTTTCCCGTCCGCCGCGCCACCACAAGAAGACAATGGTCAGCGCGAGGGCGACCAGTCCGAGAGGTATCCACGGGATTCGGCGAGCTGGCATGCTGGATGGAGTATCGGAAGAGGTGGTGGTAGGCGCGTCAGTGACCTGAGAATTCTGGTTGGCGGGGGTCATCGGTCGGACGGTGGCGACACGTTGGCCGCCTCTCTGATGAGGATCTCCCGGATCTGCGAGTCGGGTATCCCGACGGCGCGGGCGATGGTTCCTTTGGCGACCCGATGGGCCAGCTGAGTCTCGATCAGATCGACCTGAGCGTTTGCGAGTTGTTCCTGCGCCTCGACGACTTCCAGGCTGGAAGAGAGCCCCACCTCGAAGCGGCGTCGGGCGTCGCCGACTTGCTGTTCGGCGATCTCGACCGCGTCCAGCGCGACGCCGACGGCGGCGTCGGCTGCGCGCTCGTCCAGCAACGCTTCGTGGACCTGGTAGTGAATCGCGGTCTCCAGATCGCGCAAGCGCGCCTCGGCCGCGTCCAGAGTCGCTCGCGCGGAGTCGACCTCGGCGCGCTGGCGTCCGCCCTCGTAGAGAGGCACGCTGAGCACCGCCGCGGCTCCGTAGGTTGTCCTCCCGCTGTCGGTACTGGCACCTATGGACCCGACGTCGGCTTCGATCGCGAGTCGTGGTAGACGCTGCGAGCGTTTGCTCGCGAGATGGGACTCAGCCGCAGCTCGGCTCTCGAGAGCCTGGAGGTAGTCGGGCCGCTGAGTCCGCGCCAGCGCCACGGCGTCTTCAGCATCGAGGTCGACCGGCGTATAGCCGAGAGAGTCGACCAGCTCGAACTCTTGTCCGAGAGGTAGACCAATCGCGCGAGCGAGTCGGAGTCGCGCCTTGCCGAGCTCGGCTTGGGCGGCGATGCGTCTCTGTTTGGCGGCGGCGACGCGTGAGCGCGCCCTGAGACCGTCCATCCTCGCCGCGAGCCCGTTCGCGAGGCGATTGTCGACCAACTCGGCGAACGCTTCGGCCGTGGTGAGCTCGGCGGTGGCCGCGGTGACATGGCGTTCGGCCGCGGTGGTTCTGAAGTAGAGGTTACCGACCAACAGCACGACGGCATTGCGGATGAGCTGCGTCGTGTGCTCCGCGGCCTGTTCGAGGGCCTTGTGGGCCGCAAGCGTCTTGATCCCGGGAAGATCGAACAGCGAAAGCTGGAGCGACAGGCGCGCGTCGTAGACGTCGAAGGTGGCGATTGCCGGGCCTGAAGGTGCGTCGTCCGGCCGGAATCGAGAGAACGGACTCGCCTCGAAGTTGATCTGATCGCGCTCGCTCCGGATCTCGGCCTCGAGACTGGGAAACAGGCGGCTGCGGGCACTCCGCCGATCAGCCACCGACTCCGCCAATCGTTGCTTCTGCAAGAAGAGTCCGAGGTTGTGGCGCACCGCGCGCTCGAGCGCATCAGCCATCGTGAGCTCGAGGACTTCGTCGCTCGGTTCGCCGCTCGGCATGCCGCCGAGGAGATCGGCTCCAAGCCCCGCGTTGCGCAGCCCGATCACCAGCTCGCCGGTCGATGCGAGCCCATCGAGGTCGACATCGAGCCGCGTTTCCTGAGCAGACGCGGAGGCCGACGTCAGGATTGTGGCTAGTGCGCAAAGGCCACTGAAGACCAGCGCGGCTCTGCGGCGCCGAGCCAGCTGTCGTTTCTGGTGCGACGGTCTCAGATGTCGTCCTCGAGAGCCGGTTTCACCAGACCTGAAGAACTCAGGAACCGGTGCCGGAACCGAAATGGGTCGGGAGGTTCTGGACGCAGGCGAGTGACTCTTTCCAGTAGTAGGCCTGCTTGAAGAAGTCGAGCACTTCGCCTTTCTCCAAGAGTATCTTCCGGTACATGATCGATTTGCCCATGTCGAAGCCGCTCATGATGTCGCGCCAATCCTGCTCGCTTCCGGCCAGCACGTAGTCGGCTTCGGCCTCGGCTCTCTCTCGGCTGGTCGATTCGATGGCCGTGCACACTCCGTCCTCCAGCTGCATCAACAGGAAGTCGGGACCGTCGATGAGGGAGTCGCGGACGGCAAGTCCAAGCTTGCAGTTCACGTGCTGTCTGGCGTCGTCGATCCATTCCCAGTAGCGGTCGATCTTCTCGGCTCGTGCCTCATCGCTCGGGCCGGCGTTGTAGGCAGCGCGGGCCGCATCGGCCCACTCCTGGGTGAAGAACTGGAGCTCCATGACCCTCAACCTCCAGCCAGCACCGGGTCCATCTTGTCGACCATCTCCTCGAGTTCGTCGGGAATGGTCACCCCGATCAAGCGCAGCTTGCGTCTGAGCTGATTGCCGAGGACCTGGCGAACAGCGTCTTCGGACCAGCCGATGGCTTCGTAGAGCACGTAGGCACTCGAGGTACTCGACAAGATCAGCAGGGTACGCAGCGTCTCGTGCAGCTCTTCGACGAGTGAAGGATCTTCGTCCAGCAGCTCTCTGATGAAGCGCATGCCGCCTTGGACGTGACGTGCCTCGTCTCGACACGTCGCGGTGAAACCGGCGTAGTAGGCCGGCAGGACGTTGTTGTCGCGGGCAAAGCCGAGCGTGATCTTCATGACCGAAAGAGCGAGCACGCCTTCGATCCACAGCATGTACGCCGTGGCGTAGCGCATCAGGATCTTCGTGTTGTAGGGGTCCTTGCGCAGGTCGTCGGTGAGGTAGGCGAGCAGCCCGAACGGGCCCACGAAAGTCTCCGAGATGTACTGGTACGAGCCGTCGAGAACGTCGAGGATGGTGTCGCCTTCGATGCCGACGACCTCGCGGTAGAAGCGGTCGAAGAAGATCGTGTGGCGGGCTTCGTCCTCGAGGTGGCTAGTCAGGAAAACCTTGTAGTCCTCGGGGATCCCGAAGAACAGCGGTCCCAGTTCGACCTCGACCTGGCGCTCCCCGTGGTGAAAGCCCGAAGCGATCTGGAGAAAAGTCTCCTTCGAGTCCTCCGGCATCTCCAGCCAGTCCTTGCGGTCCTGAGTGAAGTCGAGGTCGTAGACGTTCCAGCGCTGATGGTGGTACTTCTCGTACAGCTTGAGATAACTCGGAAAGCGATCGAGCGAGGTGTCGTGCACGTACTCGATGACACGGTCGATGTCGACGTGGCCAATACCCTCGAGGTCGGTGGTTTCGACATCGATGCTGGGGTCGAGCGCGAAGGCGCCAGCCTTTTTTGGATCCGTATGGACGTTCATCGTCTGGGCTCCGAACGACAATGATTGGGCTCTGGAGAGTGGGCCAGTATCTCAATAATTGGTCGATCGTTCAATAACCGGGCACCCGATCAAAGCCGCTGTCATCCTGA
>JANQPS010001008.1 GCA_028285365.1 Thermoanaerobaculia bacterium
TCCTTGGGTTGGCAGCCTCTCGCAAGACTTCGGTCCGTTGGTGTCTACGATCCAGGAAAGGCAGTCGGGCATTCTGTTGGTCTCGGGCAACGCCAACGACAATCTGCTGATGGTGTTTCTACTTGCAGGCGATGAGGAGGCAATCGATCTTCAGCGGGCCTACTCGGCGTGCCTCGCTGATGACGTCAACAGTCGTGACGAGCGGCGGCAGCGGCTGCCAATTGTCCACGTCGGGATCGACTCCCCCGGCGAGCTTCGGATACCAACTGAGGTGGTGGAGGTTGTGACCGAGCTCAGGTCGACTAGGTGGCTCGACCGAGTGTTCGGTATTGGGAAGCCCCGAGTTGAATCCGTTGAACAGGACTTGATTGGGTGGAGCCACTTCGATCTCGACGCGACGCTGGAGAACCTGAATGAGCTCGAATCGCTTCTAGAGGGCGTGTCGTTTGTTCGGTCTGGGCCATAGTTCGGCTTAAGACCGAAGGGTGTGCGCGTACGGTCCGGCGCCGCATGGCGGGGAGCGTGGATGGATTGGACCGTCCGACGAAGCCTGGAGCCCCGGGGATCACGCGCCAGAACAGATGGACCTTGGACCGGTTTTGACCACGCCGGCCACACGTGACCAAGAATCGCGTGGCAAGGGAAAGAGAAGTGGGACGTTCTAAGAACGTCCCGGGGCCGAAGCGTGCGAGCGCTCCAACACGTCCAACGCTTGTCGAAGCAGGCAAGGCACCGAAGGCGGACGCCGTTTGGGCAAGCATGAGACACGCATCCGGGAAACGGCACATCGGGTACCGCCGTCGCGGGCGGCACGCGGAAGGCGAGGTACCAACCATCCCGCAGGTAAGGAATGTAGTGATGCGTGTCGTGTTTCGAGCACCGGGGAATGGTCGAACGAACGATTGAAGGCGCTCCGGGGGCGCAAACGGGGTTCGCGGCCGTCTAGACCAGCACCCTGTTTAGTTTGAGGCGCGCAGATGACAGCTTCGCGCGTCGGGCGTGCTGAGTGGTCGAAGCGCTCTCAACAGCCAGCTATCTGGTAGAGGTTGACTGCGTGCTGGGCGTAGGCAAGCTGCCGCACCTGGGAGTCGCGAACGGTGCTGGTGGCTGCGCTGTCGATCCAGAAGTCCCACTCGGCCTCGAGTTCGCTGCAACTCATCCCGTCCTGCAACGCCACTGGGTCAGGGACCCGCTTGTCGAGGTCCCAGGCGAAGTCACCGCCCTCGTCTCGGTCGACCAGCTCGCCGTTGACGTAAGTCTCCGTCGGATACCCGTAGGGCAGCTCTCCGGTCAGGAGCACTTCCTCGCCGCTAATGGCGATCGACCACGTGATGATCTCGACGGGCATAGTGGTCGTCGTGCTGCTTCCACTCGCTTGGGCCGACTCGTCCGTAGAATCCTCGTCCTCGGATATCAAGAGTCCTGCACCGACCCAGATGGCTACGGCTGCAGCGACCACGGCAGCAACGCCGGCGAGTCTCCCGTCGTGGTTCATGCCGCATCCTCACCGAGGTACTTATAAGTCTGTAGACCTATAGGTACCACAGTATCACTGTGGCTGCATGCCGGAGGGGGAACTCCAGCGCGCGGTGGGACGCAACCTCCGCAGGTGGCGACAGGCCCGGAACATGTCACAGGAGCAACTTGCCGAGCTCCTCGGCTACCACCGCACCTACGTCGGGGGGATCGAGCGCGGCGAACGCAACCTCAGCCTCCAAAGTCTCGAACAGCTAGCTGAGAGGCTCGGGACGGATGCTCTGGCGCTACTGCGTCCATAGCACGGAACTAAGTCCGCACGCACTCGAGACAACATCCTGTGACTGCACTTAACACTGTCGGAGTCAAGTCGGTCTGGTCATTTTGCTAATGATCGACAGTTCGCCAGGGATGTCTCCGCTTAGTATCGCAGACCTCTTGATGGCGGTCGTCGGCGGCCTGCCGGGAGCGGAGAGCTCTATCGCAGGTTCCAACGGTTGTAGAATCGACGGCAAGTCTACGCGGGTCGTGACAGCTCAGCTGCGAGTCAAGCTCGGGCTCGAGGGCTCGCGCGATGCCCAGTCGCCGGCGACTTCCGTTCGGCGTCCGTCGAGCTGATGATTGTCGACGACGACGAGTTGTCCGCGACGATTGGCGTGATACCCCGGTCGCCGACGGCACCGAATCGACCAAATCACGCGCAGCCGGATGAGATTCGTCACTTCTTGAACCTCTGTTCAAGAAATGCCAGGGGTGGTTGAGCGGTGTGGACTCTTTCCGACCGCAGAAGTCGCTGGTATCAGGGCACGGAGAGAGGGTCCGCGGTAGAGGAGATCGCTGACGTTGGGTCCAGCAGTGATGCGTACGTCGGCGCCGCGAC
>JANQPS010001014.1 GCA_028285365.1 Thermoanaerobaculia bacterium
GGCGAGCGCCGCGCCCACTCGCGACACGAAAAGCGCTGGAAAGCCGCATCGAGCAACCCAGACGTAGGAGCGCACGACGGCAGAGCGCACGACGACAGAGCGCGACGCCGGGTCACGTCGCCGAATCTCTCGACGGCGTCCTGTCAACGCACCGCCTCCTGATCCGTCAACCCAAGTCGTCGCGCGTGGGTAAGAAGCCCTTCGAGCCGCCGGCACTCACGGCGCAGACCCTCTCGCCCCCTAGGCGTCAACGAGTAGGTCCGGCGCCGCTCTTCATCACTCGCGACACCCTCGACCTCTTCGATCCAGCCGTCGTTCAGCAGACGATGGAGATGCCGGTAGAGGGCTCCAGGCAGGAGGCGGACGCTTCCCTCTGTCCGCCTCTCGATGGTCTGCATCATCACGTAGCCGTGGGCGTCAGCCTCGACGAGAGTCAGCAGGATGTGAAAGGCCTCTTCCTTGAGGGGCTTGTCGCGGCTCACGAGTCGCTCCGGCTATACACAGTTTGTGTATAAACGAAGAAGCGCCTCAGAGGTTGCACATCTTTTGCGGATTGTCTCGCGACGACCCGGAACTACGTCACGGTCACGAGCGGCCACACCACGACGTCGATGTGACGGCTGAAGTGGAGCAGTTGCGGTGGTCCGTCGAGCGAAAGGCCATGGGGCTCGAGGAGCTCGTTCTTGGAGATCTCTGCCTCGGCGCGCTGAAGCGGCCACGGCTCGTGATGCACCTCTGCACGGAAGATCCGGCCGCGGGGCGACTGGGCGTAGAGGCAGTAGCGCTCGGTCAACCAGTGCTCCAACGAGCCCGGCTGGCTCTCATAAGGCGCTGACGAGGGTTCATAGCGCGCCTCGAAGTCGACTCCCTTGATAGACAGTCTCTTGCAGACATAGTCGACACGCTCTGGCAGGCCGTCCATCGTGATTCGAGAGTGAAAGTACGGAAGGTGAAAGAACCTCCGCGCCGCCCAGACCGCAACTACGTTGGCCGCATCGAGGCTGAGAAACCAGACCCCGGGTTTGCCGTCGTGCTCGACGTACAAGCGCAGATTCAGTTCAGGAAACGCCGAGAAGTAGGGAAGATCCGGGAGCGGACGGCGCATCACGCCCTGCATCCGGAACGGCACGACACCAACCCAGGAGGTGCCGTCGAACTCCTGAACCTCCAGCGGTTCGGGGACCAGGGGTTGCAGAACCGAGGCCGGCATCGGCCAATGCGCGAAGAGGAGGTCGCTCCAGGACTGTCGCCAGGTCCATGGGTCCTGCGGAATCGGCCAGGGTCGATGGTCTTGTCGTTTGAGAGAGGGGTGGCCCGCCAACACATCACCGCAAGCTAGTAGAAGATCCTGCCGCTCTCGTACCAAATGCCTGAATCCACCGAGCTAACCAACCGCTGAATCTTGCGGGGCAAAGTCCGGTCTGTGGCTTCGTACCATTCGGTTTCGCTCCAATCCACCGCTCCAAAACAGATCGCCTCTTCTACTGACGCTTCAAGATCTTCCTCGGAAACACGGAGACCAATGGCCTGGTAACAGCCAGCGCTGCCCGGCTCCGGCCAATCTTCAAGCCGCGAAGGCTCTGGGAGAACGTGGACCGAGACAAGGTAGTCCGCAAGTGGCGGGTTTGGCTTACCAAGTCTCTGTCTTCGGAAGAGCAAGAACATCAGCTCATGAGCTTGGATGGTGATGTACGGGCTGCCGGCGGCGTTCACGACAAGACGCCACACGAATGTCTTCCATCCTACAGGCGCCTTCTTGTCGCCGGCGATGGCCTCAGGCTAGGCCCCCGCGGCAACCTTGCTCTGCCATGAGATCAGAAAGGGTGCTCCCACGACTTCGAGAACCGTGAAAGCCACTAGCAGCTGCGAGGGAGCACCAACCAAAACTGCGGAGACGAGTCGACCGACGCCTCCGAGAAAGGCACACAGCCACACGCCCCGAAACAACATCGTGTGACGCTCGATGGACGGCACGATCCAGAGCAGCACGAGTCCCAGACCCAACCCCATTCCGCCGAAGAAGCGCAGGTTGCTGTCGAGGATCGGGAACTGCGGCAGATCTGCAGCGGCGTATAGGGGGCTGTCGAGGCCAAACGCGAGCTGCACGCTGCCGAGCCCAACGGTCAAGAGACCGATCAGGGCGTTGACCATCTGGAGTGCGCGCCGACTCATGGTACTTGGACCGACCACGCAGTTGGCGACCCATCGGTCGTGGACTGAAGTGCACCGGCGGTTTCGGATCCGCCTTTCGTGATGTACGCCATAGGTTCTGTCCTCAAGCGCTAGCGCCCCTGCACGAACG
>JANQPS010001023.1 GCA_028285365.1 Thermoanaerobaculia bacterium
ATCTGCACCTCATCCACGAGGTCACGACGCCGCAGGCCTTTCAGGAGCTCGAAGACCGAGGCCTGAGCGTCAGACGTCCGGATCGGACGTTTGCGACCATGGACCACTCGACGCCTACCGAGCCGGGGATCGACCTGGCTCGCCTGAGAGTCTTGGACGCCAACGGAGCCGCCCAGCTCGACTTGCTCGAGCGCAACTGCTCCAAGTGGGGCATTCCGCTTGCCGGGATGGGAGACTCGAGGCGCGGCATCGTCCACGTCATCGGGCCCGAGCTCGGGCTGACGCAGCCGGGTATGACCGTCGTTTGTGGTGACAGCCACACAAGTACTCACGGTGCCTTCGGAGCCCTGGCTTTCGGGATCGGCACGAGCGAAGTCGGACACGTCCTTGCGACCCAGACGTTGCTCCAGAACCGCCCCAAGACCTGCGCAGTGAACGTCGAAGGCGACCTCTCGGAGCACGTGGGCGCCAAAGACATCATTCTGGCGATCATCCAACGCATCGGAATCCACGGTGGCACAGGCCATGTCTTCGAGTACACCGGCAGTGCCATCCGCAGCCTCGACATGGAAGGCCGAATGACCGTCTGCAACATGTCGATCGAGGGCGGAGCACGAGCCGGCATGGTCGCCCCGGATCAGACCACCTTCGACTACCTCCGAGGCCGGCCCTACGCTCCCATCGGCGAAAACTTCGAACGGGCCATCGAGACCTGGTCGGCCCTCGCCACCGATGAAGATGCCACCTACGACACGGAGATCAAACTCGTCGCCGAAGACATCCCGCCAATGATCACCTACGGCACCAATCCTGGGATGGCGATCGGCATCGACGACCGCGTTCCCCACGACTCGGACATTCCAGAGTCACAGCGCGAGTCCTTCCACAAGGCGTTGCGCTACATGGACCTCGAGGCCGGGCAGTCACTGCAGGGCCACCCGGTCGACGTCGTGTTCGTCGGCAGCTGCACCAACAGCCGCCTCGCCGACCTCGAGTCGGCAGCCAAGGTACTCGAAGGTCGCCGCATCAACGACAAGGTCCGGATGCTCGTCGTTCCCGGATCCGAGCAGGTCAAGCGGCAAGCCGAGGAGCGCGGACTGGCCAAGGTCTTCGTCGACGCTGGCGCAGAGTGGCGCGAGGCCGGGTGCTCGATGTGCCTGGCCATGAACGACGACAAGCTCGATCCCGGCCAGTATGCGGTGTCGACGTCGAACCGCAACTTCGAAGGTCGCCAGGGACCAGGTGGACGAACCTTCCTCGCAAGCCCGCAGAGTGCGGCAGCAGCAGCCGTCGCCGGCCAGATCGAGGACGTGCGAAACCTCGCGCCGACTCCGTCACCCACCCTGGCGGAGAGTGCCTGATGCGCCAGTTCACACTCCTGCGGAGCCGCGTGATCCCACTACCCATCACGAACATCGACACCGACCAGATCATCCCGGCGGCCTACCTCAAGATCACCGACAAGTCGGGCCTGGGCGACGGTCTGTTCGCCAACTGGCGCTACACCGACGCCGAGACGAAGACACCAGATCCGGACTTCGTGCTCAACCATCCAGCCAAGAGCACAGCGCAGATCCTGCTCGCCGCCGACAACTTCGGCTGCGGCTCCTCTCGAGAGCATGCGCCGTGGGCACTGCTCGAGTGGGGTTTCAGGGCGGTGATCTCGACGAGCTTCGGCGACATCTTCAGGAGCAATGCGCTCAAGAACGGTCTGCTCGTGGTCCAGGTCACCGAGGAGCAGGCGAAGGCTCTCTTTGCAGCGTGTGATCAGGACCCGGAGGCCGAAGTGACGATCGACCTCGAGCAGCAGACGGTCGAGATCCCAGGAGGCGACGTCGTGCCCTTCGAGATCGACTCGTTCTCGAAACACTGCCTGCTCGGTGGACTCGACCAGCTCGGCTACCTGCTCGACAAGACGGACGCCATCGCGGCCTACGAAGATGCCAACCGAGCCCGGTTCGATACCCGGGAGCCCACTCAACCCGCCTAGGAACCCGTGGCGGCAGTGGCGTGGATCCCGGCGCGAGGATCTGCTGCCCCTGTCAAGGCGCGCCGACGCCCTCGATGCAGGGATATCGTGTAGGAGGCGCAACGAAGATCAGGGGCCGCAAACCCCCGCGCCCTTCGGGTTTCGGCGGCAAGGGCCCGACTCCGTGGTTGCTCGTCGTCAACGATGAGCGAGGCATCGCTTTTCTCCTCGCGCCTAGGATTCGGGCCCTTGGCACTCGAAACGGGGACCACGCCTCTTCCGCCACGGGCTCCTAGGGCTCGGTTAGTCTTGGGGACCGTTCTCCAGACTCGCCCCGCGAGCACACCTCCAAACGAGAGCTCGCCAGGCGAGCTCAGGAACCACACCGCGTGAAAGCCACCATTCTCCTCCTCCCCGGCGACGGAGTCGGGCCCGAAGTCACTCGACAGGCTCGACGCGTGCTCGAGCGACTCGGCGAACTTGCCGGTCACGAGTTCGCGTTCGAAGACGCTCTGATCGGTGGCTGCGCGATCGACGAGGCAGGCGCGGCTCTGCCCGACGAGACTCTTGCTCGCTGCCGCGACACCGAGGCGCTCCTGCTCGGAGCCGTTGGCGGACCCCGCTGGTCCGACCCGACGGCAAGCGAGCGACCGGAGCTCGGTCTGCTCAGGCTGCGTCAGGAGCTCGACCTGTTCGCCAACCTGCGCCCGGTTCCAGTCTTCGAGAGCCTTCGAGAGCTCGTGCCACTGAGAGCTGACCTCATACCGGAGCACGACCTGCTGTTCGTTCGCGAGCTCACCGGCGGCATCTACTTCGGAGAGCGGCACGAGCAGGGTGACGGCACTCGGGCTTGGGACACGCTCGACTACAGCGTTGCGGAGGTGGAACGGGTCGCCCACGTGGCGTTTCGTGCCGCGCGCCAGCGGCGCGGCAAGGTGGCGTCGATCGACAAAGCGAACGTGCTCGCCTCGATGAGGCTCTGGCGACGCACCATCGAGCAGGTTGCCTGCGACTATCCGGACGTCGAGATGGAGCACGTCCTCGTCGATGCGGCGGCGATGCACCTCATCAGAGATCCCTCACGCTTCGACGTCATTGTCGCGGGCAACATGTTCGGCGACATCCTGAGCGACGAAGCCTCCGTGCTCGCGGGGTCACTCGGCATGTTGCCTTCCGCCTCGCTCAGCGACGGAACACAAGGACTCTATGAGCCCGTTCACGGCTCGGCCCCCGACATCGCAGGCCAGGGAATCTGCAATCCGATCGGCGCCCTGCTCAGCGCAGCGATGATGCTGCGTCACACGCTGGCGCTCGAGGCCGAGGCGGCGGCGATCGAGACCGCCGTGCGCGCGGCTCTCGAGACCGGAGCTCGAACAGCGGATCTCGGGAGCGCCAAGGTCACGACCGAAGCCTTGTCCACCGAGCAGATGACGGATGTCATCTTGCGCGCGCTCGAGTCGCAGCTCGGCACGTAGACGACCAGTCGCGGGCGACCGCGAGCGTTTGGCCTCTCACCTCGGCTCTCGTCCTGGACTGCTGCTAGTCCTTGTCGGGCGCGTAGTGCACTGGCAGAGCCGTGGTGTACTTGAGCTCTTCCATGGCAAAACTCGAGCTGACGTCGTAGAGATCGACCTTCTCGATCAGGCGTTGGTAGACCGCATCGAAGGCATCGATGTTTGGGACCACGACTCGCAGCAGGTAGTCGATCTCGCCACTGAGACGGTAGAACTCGACGACCTCCGAGATCTCGGTCACCGCCGAGCGGAACCGGTCGAACCACTCGCGACTGTGCTGATTGGTGCGAATCGCGACAAACACGACCACACCCAAATTGAGCTGCTGACGCTCCAGCAGCGCCACTCGCGCCCGTATGACGCCAGCTCTCTCGAGTCGTTGAATCCGCCGCCAGCAGGGAGTCGTCGTGAGGCCGACCCGCTCTGCGATCTGCGTCACCGACTGAGAAGCATCTCGCTGAAGCTCTACCAGTATTCGCCGATCCAACCGATCGAGAGCAACTTCATCCTTCATTCTGACCAGATAATAGAACGATATTGCCCAATAGGAACCAGAAGGCGCAAAGATTGGAACCAGGCACTCACTGCAAGTCGCTAGGCTGACCTCTGAAAGGGGACGATCAGCATGAGCGCCATTCCGAGCCTGCCAGCGATTCAAGAAGCTCGACTCCATGAGCTGAGAAGCCAGAAGCAACGCCCCCGAGAGACCCGAGAGAGCGCGGATCCGATCCTCGGGCTGGCGGAGCTCACCCGCCACCTCGACGCCTTCGAGGGCCCGATCGGGCTCGACGATCTCAGACAGCTGATGGCTCGCCTCCAGCTCAGTGATGACGAACTGCAGACCTTCACGCTGTTCGACGCCTGCAACTATCGACGCAACCAGATTCGTCGAACGGAGGACTACGAGCTGGTGCTGATCTGCTGGCGTCCGGGCCAGGCGAGTCCGATCCACGATCATGCTGGCTGTGCCTGCGTCTTCCGGGTCCTCGAAGGGACGGGTGAAGAAACCGTCTACGTTCCCGAGAGTGACGAACCGGGCGCGTCCGTCAGCTACCGACCCGCCGCGACCTCGTGTCACGCCGGCGGAGCCTTGTGCGCAAGCTTCGACGCCGATATCCACAAGGTCAGCAACCCGGGACCCCACAACCTCTGCACGCTGCACGTCTACTCGCCGCCTCTTCTCGAGATGCGCACCTACGACGAGCACTGCCCTCCGGTGAGCTAGCGAGCGCTCGATCGCCGGCCTGAGAACCAAGTGCAACGATCATCCTCGAGTTGCCTCTCGAGTTGCTTTGGACGACTGCCCGTTAGAGTCGGGTCATGCAACCCGAGGGTACGACACAGAACACGACACGGTCCTCAGGCGGCTGCACGGCCTGCCCGTCGCAGTGTGCGTCGGACGAAGACGCAGGCTTTGAGCTGACGTCTGCCTTCCAACGCTTCTCGCAGCGCAACGACATCTTCAGCCGGTCTTTCTGGGACGACTCGGTTCCGAGAGAGCAGTTCTACGACTCGTACCGCAAGCCGCTGGAAGAGTGGCGACACGTCGACGGCTATCAGCAGAAGGACTTCGCTCTGCGCAACGCCGGATGGCACGTCGCCGATCTCTTTGCCGAGCGCCTCGAGCACGAAGATCGACGGGAAGGGTTCCTCGACTATCTCACGGCTCATCGAGACGGCCCCGAACACCCCGCAGACGTCGGCTCGCCCGAAGAGAACGCAGCCGACATCAAGCAGGCAGCCAAGGTCTTCGGTGCCGATCTCGTGGGAGTCACTTTCCTCGACGAGCGCTGGGTCTACACCCACAAGTACTCGAGAGAGCACGAGAACGAGACCACTCGCGACCTACCGGAGGGACTCACCTCCGCCATCGTGGTCTGTCACGAGATGCCTCACGACCTCCTCCAGACGGTACCGTCAGCATTGTCCGGTACAGCAACCGGCGTCGGCTACTCCCGCGACGTCGTGACGCTGCTCGCCCTTGCCCAATACGTCCGCAACCTCGGCTACCGAGCCTACGCCTCGATGAACGACACGGCTCTCAGCATTCCGCTCGCCATCAAGGCGGGCCTCGGTGAGTACGGGCGCCACGGCATGCTGATCACTCGAGACTTCGGGCCTCGCGTGCGCATCGGCAAGGTGTTCACGGATCTCCCGCTGGCCCACGACCGGCCGCGCCCGTTTGGTGTTCGGGAGTTCTGCGAACGCTGCCGCAAGTGCAGCGACGCCTGTCCTCCACGCGCCATAGCCAACGGCCCGCCGAGCGAAACGGTTCACAACCGATCCAATCTCCAGGGTGTCAGCAAGTGGACGACGGACGCCGAGAAGTGCTTCAAGTTCTGGGTCAAGCAGGTCACCGATTGTTCGATCTGCGTCCGCGTCTGCCCTTACAACCGCAACTATCCGAGATGGCTGTTGCGATTGCGCACCCGCCTCATGGGCACCTTTCTCAGGACCTTCGTCCTGTGGCTCGACGACCGGCTGGGGCACGGCGAGCGCGTTGCACCGCGCTCGTGGTGGGCGCGCGCCAAGTCCGCAGGCTGAGCTCCGGCGGTCACCTGTCGCCCGTCTCCCTTTCACCCGAGGGTCAGGACTCCGGTGAGTCGACCACTTCGTGACGAGCCGCCGCGGGGGCTCGCTCGGTCAACGCCTTGGACCACCACAAGGCGACGGCGATGAGGGTGAGACCCACCGCAAACGCCTCGAAACGCGTCAGCGTCAGGTCGTTGGCGCCGTTGGCCATCCGGTGCAGGAGAATGCTCACGAGGACACTTCCCGACGTCTTGACGAAGACCCACGTGGCAAGAATCGACAACGCAACCGCTCCGACCAGGAACAGAGGCAGCGCCAGCGACTCCTGAGGAGCTCCCGAGATGAAAAACGCAGGGAGGTGCCAAACCGCCCAGATGACTCCCAGAATCAGCCCAGCGAGCCGCGGCGAGAACTGATCCAGGAGACGCGGCAGCGCAAATCCACGCCACCCCAACTCCTCACCGATCGGCCCTGGCTCCTGAACGAACATCACAGTCAGCGCAGCAAGCAGAGCTCCCCAGCCGGCAAACCCCGGACGCGCGTCTCCCACAAGCCATGCCACCAGGCCCGAGATCGCGGACAGCAGCAACATGCCGACGACCACGATCACGTACCAGGGCCAGTGAACGCGGAAAGGGTTGAGTCGAGCGGCCAGACGACTGAGCCCCTCCCGCCCCTCGAAGATCACGGTGAACACGATCCCCAGCAGACTCGGTGCATAAACAGCCGCCACGAAGAGGGGCTGGGAGGCCGACATCGGCCCGAACGTCGCCTCGACCCACTCGGGGGCGAGAACCATGACCGCAGCGATGCCCCAGGTCCACAAGAAGACCGCAACGAAAAAGATCCACAGCTCTCGTGCGCGCGTCATGGCTGGATCCTAGCGGCTCCATCTCCCAGCTCCTCATCGCTACCCCCGATCTACCGAGAAGGAGGGCGGACCACGTCTCGAGTCGTCATGGAGTCTCAGGAGGTCCAGCCGCGACCTTCGGGCTGGGGTCGCGCTTTCGCGAGACGACGTCTCCAAGAGCCAATTTGAGAGATTTGGCCGTCTTTCCGCGTCTGTCTCGATAGAGAGAGTAGAGATGGTGCTGAAACCAGCACCCCGAGAGTTCGAGACTTCATTCGCGTCGGAGGCCTCATGAGTCGCGCCACGATCGATCGATTCTTCGACCACCTCGAGAGCGACTGTCAGCTGCAGCTCGAGCTAGCCAGCCTGACCACCAGTGACGGGTCCGGCAGCCTGTCGATCAGTGAAGACGCATTCCTGGAGCTTGCGTCTTCCAACGGCTACCAGGTCACCAGCGCCGAGCTCCAGGGGTTCCTATTGCGCCGGGCGCCCTCTGAATCGGCCGAGCTTGCAGAGGACGATCTCGACGCCGTCGTGGGCGGCGTCGGTATGCCCGCCGCGGGTCAGGGCGCAGCGCAGCTCGATCACAGACTCTGGCAAGCCGTTCAACGGGCACTCTGAGTGGGGGCCGGCTCAGGAGCCGGAGCATCCCGCCAGGCACGACTCACAGAACGCGTCCTCACACGACGCTTGCTGACACCCCGCGTCAGCACACGACGTATCGTTCGTCGATAGGATCCCGGGCTCGGTCCCACGATCACAGGGGAGACCTCGTCGAGCGATGCCAAAACTCTCAGTCCTAGACCTCTCTCCCATCCCGGAAGGCAGCACCGCTGCAAACGCTCTAGAGAACTCTCGGGATCTCGCCCGAAACGCCGAGCGACTCGGATTC
>JANQPS010001049.1 GCA_028285365.1 Thermoanaerobaculia bacterium
CGATGGTTTGTTGCTAGCCTCGTCAGAGGCTACGTCGCCGACATCGCCTCGGCGGATCGTCCTTACCAGGATCGCGACGGGCGAGCGTCGATTTCTCACCAAGCCGCCGGGCGACGCTCGCGGAGACCAGTATCCGGCCTTCTCGCCCGATGGCGAGCGGGTCGCCTTTACCCGGGCTTATCCCGACGGGCGCGGTGATCTCTACGTCGTCTCTACGTCCGGTGGAACGCCACGGAGACTCTCGTCACGGAATCGGATCATCATGGGACTCGACTGGACAGCCAGTGGCGAGCACCTGGTGTACTCGTCCAGTTACGACGGCTCTCCCGCACTCTGGAGCTTGCCAGCGAGCGGCGGCCAGCCCTCACGGCTTCCAGTACCCGACCAGCTCGTCTATTGGCCAAGCCTGGCCCGGCGCAGCGACCGATTGGTCTACAGCTCCTACGATGACGACACCAACCTCTACGCGATCGATCTTGCTGAAGCAGCTTCTGGCTCACCTGGTCCACGCTTGGTTGCCGGATCCACCCGTCAGGAGCTGCAGCCAGCGCTCTCCCCGGACGGCCAACAGCTCGCCTACGTGTCGAATCGCTCGGGATACTTCGAGATCTACACAGCCGATCTTGACGGTGGTGACGTCCGGCAGCGAAGTTGGTTCGAGGGCCCCGTGGTCGGCATGCCGTCGTGGTCTCCAGGAGGTCGGAACATTGTCTTCCAGGTTCGCGACTCGAGCGGTATCGGTCTCTACCGGCTTGCTTTGACCGACGGGCGGCCGGAACGTCTCACGGACGGTGTCGGCAACGAGCTCAACGCCGCCTGGTCTAGCGACGGCGAATGGCTCTACTACGCCTCCGACCAGTCGGGTGACTGGCAGATCTGGAGAACGGGAAAGGAGAGTGAGCAGGTTCAACAGGTCACTCGCCATGGTGGGTTTCGGGCCATGGAAGATCCGTCTGGCAAGACTCTGCTCTTCTTCAAACATGACAGGCCCGGCATCTGGCAACTCCCGTTGGAGGGCGGGCCCGAGCGGCTGCTGATCGGAGAGATGGTGCTCTCCGAGTACAGTCATTGGACGGTCGCCGAGGATGGGATCTGGTTCGTGAGGAGAGGTGTAGACGGTGGTCTCGCCTTCTACGACTTCGAGACCCAACAGAGCGTGACTCGCTACCGACCGACCAAGCTGGTGCCGTACACCCCGAGCTCGATTGCTGTCACCGCCGACGGCGGGACGATCGTATTCGTGCAGGTCGAGCGCAGCGAGAGCGACATCGTTCTGCTGGATCGCCCGTCGTGGACGGGCTGAGGTATGCGGGTGTGCTTCAGAGGATTCAGTGGCAATCTGCTGGCCTAGTTGATTCTCAGCTGGCAGTCGAAATCCAGGTATCCATCGCGACCCCACGAGCCGCCGGCAGCCCTCCAGGTTTCGATCCGTCTCGTCGTGGGGTGGGAGTTTTTGTTGTCGGAGAGTTAGTCAGGTCGTAGGACCACGTTGCCATAGGCCATGAGCCCAGATCGGACCGTGTCGAGCGAACGTCAGTTCAGCTCCGAGGTCAACCGATCAGACTGCGAGCCGTGATGAGAGCTGGCGTCTTGGGCACACCACTGAGGCACCCCGCTCCAGGCTACGTTCGAGTGCTGCCCGGGTGGCGGCTCTCGTCGTCCGAGGTTCTTCGCGTCGGCCCGAGGGCTCCGCTCTGAACGACGGGGAAGTCGACGAGTGGAAGGTCAACGACGTGGGACGTGCGGTTACAGGAACGGTTCGGGACTCTGCCTGGCGTGTGGCGTCTCGAACGCGTCAGGCGTCACCGAGGAGCTCCGGGTCGAACTGTGCGAGGAACTCGAGCGTGAAGCTTCGGTAGAAGACCGAGACCGGCAGCAGGACGACCGAGCTGACGTAGGGGATGGCCAGCAGGATGAAGCCCAGGCAGCAGGTCATGAAGCCGAAGGCGACCATGAGGATCCACAGGCCGATGGCAACGAAGACGATGAGAAAGCCGCAAAGCAGGAACGGCCACGAGTGGCGATCGTAGATGCGGAGAAAGCGGCGCCAACCGTCGAGGGCTCCGAGCTCGTAGCGATGCATGAGGGGCACGACGAAGGCGTCCAGGAAAAAGGCGGCGTAAAGCAGGACGAGCACCAGTCCGCCGACGGTACTGACCACGACGACGGCGATGGCCACCGAGCCGAAGGTGTCGAGCTCGGTCAGCATAGCAAGGCCGACAGTGCTCGCGATCAGGGCAATCAACCCGCCGACGAGCAGGAGGCAGGCCAGAAAGAAGACGATCCGGAAGAAGAACAGCGAATCACCCTGGCGCTTGAACTGCCTCCAAGGGACCACCACAGCGGCGCGCTGGTAGCGCACGTTGTCGAGAAAGAGGAACTTGGCTCGTGAGTTGATCCAGAGCAAGGCGAGCACGAGCACCAGCACGAACAGACAGCCGAGGGCACCGAGGGTGACGAGGAGGCTGTGCTCGAGGAGTCCGTTCCAGATATCGCTGGCACTCGCATCGACGGACCTTCTGTCCAGCCCGCGCAGGTCGTCACCCAGGGTGTATTCGAACCCCGAGCTGCCCCCGCGTGCGCCCAGCTCGGCGAGCCAGGCGGTGAAGCCGACCACCAGCCAGGTCCTGATGCTGAACGGTTGGAACAGCAGGCCCGACGTCCGCTCCCATGCCCGGGAAAGCGGTATGGAAAATGAGACCGCGGGCCTCGCCAACACCGGTTCGTCTGCCATCGAGTGTCCTCCTCGAGTCGAGCGCCAGTCTGTAACCAGCGCAATGCGTCGGCGTGACGATCGCGCGTTTGCGACGCTCGTGACTCATCCGACAGTACACCGGAAGGCGGAACCGGCTGGCCAGAGGGCAGTCTCGACGCCGTCACAACTAGCCTCGAGGACATCTCGGGGACATGAGGTGCCGGGGGAAGAAGTGCTCCCCCGGCAGGAGGACCAACATGAAGCCGCGGTCAGGGTAGAGGGAACAGAGGGTTGAGAGGCTGACTCAGAGCCCCGGGTACGAACAGGACGCCCAGGTCGGCTGGGCCGGGTGGAAACGGCGTTCCCGCTGGCAGGTAGTCGTTGAAGATGAGGCCGAAGAAGAAGGCGAACTCCTCGAGGCTCAGGGGTTGACCGATCAGCGACCCGACGATGGGGACGACGGGAAAGGTGGCGTACATCGTGGGGAGGTCGAAGCTCATGGCGTCTTCCAGAGTGCCTGCGATCTCGGCGAGTGTCTGGTTGCCCTTGTCCACGCCGTCGCGCGTCGTGTCGATGGCTTTGGTGAAGGTGGGCTCGATGATGAGCTCGTAGTCGCCGGGCTTGAGTAGCTCCATGACCTCTGGATTACCGTAGAGTGCGTCGCCGCCCACCATGACCAGCTGCACCTCGGCCTCTTCGGCGCGAATCAGACTACGGTACGGAAAGAAGCGCTCGAGGGGCGATACCGAGACGACGAGCAGATCGGCGGCCAGACCCTCACGGATCTTGCCGGTGAGATCTTGCCACCCAAGAGACGCTGCCGGATTGGTGGTGACCATCTGTACGAGCTCGTAGGCCGTAAAGCGCTCGTACGGCGGACTGAACTGATGGCGATCGCGGTGGCGCTGCCAGTTGAGCGACCAGGCGACCTTGAGGCTCTCGAGCAGGTTCTGGTCGCCGGTGAGCGTCCAGTCGGTGCTGAGGCTCACGTTGATTCCGGCCTCGAGAGCCAGGTCGGCGCGGGCGTCCTGGCCATACAGGCGGAGGTTGGAGGTGGGCGACCACACGAGGTCTGCGCCGGCGTCCGCGACGCGCTGCAGCTCGTCTGGACCGAACGGAGTTCCATGCACGATGACGGTCCACTCTTGAAGGAGACCGAGAGCGTCGAGCTGATCGAGCTCGGCCAACGAGTCAGCGTCGATGCCTTCGGAGAGGTGCAGGAGACACGCATCGATCTCACCAGCGGCAGCCTTCGCGAGGACGTCCTCGGCGAAGCTCTGAAACGCCGGATCACTGACGCCCATGACGGTGCGGCACACGCGATCCCGGCCAAAGTTGGTGTGCTCGGCGTTGCGCAGGAGGATGTCGGTCACTCCGGGACTGGGGACGGTTCCCTCGGTCGTCGTGGTGCCGGCGACGAGTGAGCGCAGCTCTCCCCACTTGGCCGCCTCGACGGAAAGATCACCCAGAGCAGGGTCGTTGAGGAGATGCCTCGCATAAAGCGCGTCGACGTTGAACGGACTCGAACCCTGGTTGAAGTTGAGGGGAGGATTGAATCCGACGAACGGGGTGAGGTCGACGCCGTTGCCGTCGGCCTGCCACTGGTAGCGATTGTCATAGAGCCTGTCGATAGGCACTGACTCGATCGGGGCGAACTGATTGTGGTCGTGAATGTTGAGCAGGCCTGGGTAGATGAGACCCCGAGTGTCGATTTCGATCGCCTCCGGGTCGGGGTTGGGACGCCAGCCTGGAACGATGGCTTGGATGAGACCGTCGCGCACCAGGACGCCACCGTTGAGAAGCACTCTGCCGTGGTCCATGGTCACGACCGTGCCACGCAGGAAGATTGCGGGCTCTTGGGACAGCACGGCCGTCGCGGTCATCAGCAAGAGCGCCGCACCTAGGAGCCTTGCGGCTCGGGTCGGATTTGGTCGATCTATCGTGGGCTTCATGGCGTGTCCTCCCTCAGGGTTCGGCTCTTGGAATGGGTGGCGAAGTAAGATGAGCCGAGGGTGTGCGGAGTGGCACTGGCGCGTCCTGTCGGAGATCTGGAGAGTTCCTGGAGAATCTCTCGAGAGGCTCGCAGCTGCCCGAACTCGCCTCGTAAGAGTTGGATAGGTCGGATTTCCCCCGTCGAGCGGTCCAAATGCCGTCAGCCTTGAAGAGTCCGTTTCGTCTCGGAGACTGTGTCGTCGATGTCGATCGCTCGACGATCGTCCGCGGTGATCGCGAGGTCACACTCGAACCGAAGACGATGATGGTCCTGTCGGCGCTTGCGGAGCGTCCGGGGGCGGTCTTGAGCGCCGAGGAGTTGATCGAGCTCGTCTGGGAAGGTCGGATACTCGGTGACAATCCGGTCTACGGCGCCGTCGCCAAGCTCAGGCGCGCGCTCGGTGACGATGCGCGCTCGCCACGCTACGTCGAGACCGTGGCGCGACGTGGCTACCGTTTGGCCCTGAGTCCGGAGGAGATGGCTCCGTCCGATCCGCAGGACCAGCCTCTAGGGCTCGAGTCAAAGGCGCCCACGCGCTTCTGGTCTGGCGGCCGCCTGGCGGGCTCGTTGATTGCGTTCGCCCTGCTCTTGGCACTCGCCACGTGGGGATTCCTGGCTCGAGGTCCGAAGGGAGTCGACGTAGCGGATGCGGATCCGAAGGACCGACCAGCGTCGATCGCGGTGCTTCCTTTTGGGAACGTCAGTGGAGACCCGGAGTTCGACGCTTTTGGCGTCGGCTTCTCGGAAGACGTGCTCAACACGCTGGCGCGAATCGAAGGGCTGCGAGTGATTGCCCGCGCATCGGCTTTTGGAGTCAGTCGAGACGGGCCCGAGATACCAGAGCTCGCCAGGACGCTCGACGTCGGTTACGTGCTCAACGGCACGGTTCATCCGGAAGGCGAGACCCTGAGAGTCTCGGTTCGGCTGCTCGATTCGATGGGGCAGCAGCTGTGGGGTGAGTCTTACGATCGCCCTCTGGAGCGCACTCTGGACGTGCGCATGGAAGTGGCCGAGGCCATCGCGAGAAAGCTGTCGCTCACACTCGCACAACAGGACCGAGCTGATCGACCGGCCCCGTCGGTCGGCGCCCTGCAGAGCTTCCTCGCGGGCCGGGAGGCGACTTGGTTGGGGCTGCTGGAGCATGCCGACAAGGCCATTCGGGCGTACCGGAGGGCGATAGAACTCGAACCGGAGTACGCGGACGCACATGCAGGCCTCGCGCGTGTCTACGTTCACGAGCGCCGTAGAGACGAGGCGCTCCATCACGCCGAGCGTGCCCTCGAGCTCAGCCCGCATGCCGCAGAGGCCCACGTCGCCTTGGGACTGTTGGTCTTCCGGTCGCGATCCCCCGATCGGCTGGAGCGGGCTGAGCAACACTTCCGCAGGGCGGTCGAGCTGAACCCGAGCTTGAGTGAAGCCCGCCACTATCTCGCAATGACGCTGGTCGCGAGTGGTAGGTGGACAGACGCGCTACGCGCTCGAGAGCTCGCGCTCGAGCGAGATCCCCTGCACTACGGTTTGAACCGAGCCGTTGCGCGCTCGCTTGCGGATCGTGGTGAGCTCGATCGGGCCCTCGAGTCGATCGAGCGTGCGCTCGAAGGCCCGCATCCGGATCTGCCGGCGATGGAGGATCTCGTTCTGATCTTGTGGAACTGGTCGCGGCACGCGGAGCTGATCGGGAGAATCCAGCCCCTCTTGCCGAGCTTGCCGGACGCGTTGCACATAGACGGCCACTCCGTC
>JANQPS010001056.1 GCA_028285365.1 Thermoanaerobaculia bacterium
AAATCCGACGCACGGCACTCGGGGATGTTGGCGGTTTGCAGGACCGTGCGGCGATCATCACTAGTCGGTCCTGTGAACCGACGAAATCGCCCTCTCGTAGGCCTCAGGCGCACGCCTACAGGAAGCGTCGCTTTAGGAAGCAGGAGAACGGGGGGCTGAGGGGCTGTCGCACGCTTCTCGGCGCTCGGATCTTGGCAGAACGCGGCAAAGCTTGGTCGCAGAAGGCCGCGCTGAAGCATCCATCAAAGCGTTGCCGCTCCATCGTCGTGGATTGGAAGAGCGGCGGCAACCGGGCTTTTATTGTGGACTACCCACGGGTCCGCGTACGTCAGTGCGCCAGTATCCGGTCGATCTCGCGCGAAACTCGATGGCCCTCCCGCCGCGACCGCGCCTCTTGCGTCCGTGCGGCTTTCTGAGAGCGACGGAGGGCCGCACTATCTCTCCTCGTCCCCTCTACGAGCGTCCGGGGTTGGAGTTCGGCGTCTAGCCCCCGACGCAGGTCCGAAGGGCGGTCCAAAACCGCGCCGAGCGATGAGAACTCGTGTGCGTTCCCGAACCAATGCTTCATCCATCCCATACCCGTATCCGGGGCAATCCACATGAGATACCCGCCCCGAAGCAGCTGGAAGGGCTTCCGGATGTGATTCATGTAGCTGAGCCTTCGATCCCCGCCGTGTTCCATCCCGAAGTAGGCGGGCAGACAGAAGTCGGACAGCATGAACCCGTCGACCTCGTACGCGTGGTTAATCGAACGACACGGATCACAGATCTCAAGGAGAAAGTCGGCGTCTTCCTGATCGGGATGGGGAGATCGACCGCGAACCACGCGTTCGCCGTAGGGGTTCACGAGCATCTCGAGAACTTCGTGACTCGCCACGAGAGGCCATTCCGAATGGAACTGAACAAGGCCGATGGGCTGCCCACTCACAGTCTTGTGGACACCGACCAAACCGGGCTCGTCGATGTCATCGCGAAGAACGACCTTCCAATAGTCGGGGGGAATCTGGTCGAGCGACTCGAAGGCGTCCACGGTGGTGTTCAAACCCCAAACCGGAGCTACATCGCGCAAAACTTGGGTGGATATTGCCGCAGCGACTTGATTCACGCGCGCGGTGGGCACCATCGCTGTCTCGGAGACGAGCGCTATTCGGCATAACACGTTGGGTTCTCCTTCACTAACGTCAAGGTGCTCGTGAGGGTCGGCAATCGACCGAAACTTCGGAGGATACAGGCTTGAGAACTCGATATCTCGTTTCTGCAGCCACGGCTTGGGCACTGGCGGGAGTTCTCACCGGCTGCAGCGCGATTTCCACGGCGCTGATTCCACCCCACCCCGCTTCGTTCCAATCTAAAGGAAAGGAAGCGCTTGAGCCTTGGAAGGGCTTGACGGCCGCGGTCCGCAACACGCCCTTCTCGCACGCCGCGATTCCGGCGAGCTTGATCGCGAACCAGAGCCAACACAACGCGGGCAAGTTCCCTTGGCCGTCGCCGTCGTCTCGTGCCATCACGACCCCTGCGAACCTCGCCCTGGTCGCCGAGGCGGCCAAGCTCTCCGCGAAAGAATGGGCCGGACACCTCGACTCATTCTGCAGCACTGACAAGTGCCGCGACTACGAGACGGCCCGGCGCCACTACCTGGGCCTCCGGAGTGCGCACGCTACCTGCACTGCCACCCCTCAGTTCGCTCTGGGCGCGCCGGCCCTCGCAGCGGTTGGGGGGGTAGCGATCGACCTCCTCAGCAAGGGCGCGAAGAAGATCGTCGAGACGGAAGCCGGCTACTACGAAGCGACCTACTCCGCTCGAACGAGCGCGCCCCTGGCGACGGCGACGCCTGGGGCGGCGCCCAATTGGGATCAGACCACGCGCTGCCTGATCTTCACGAGAACCGTAAAAGGGAGCAGTCAGCCCTCATTCAGCCTCATCGTTCAACTAGAGATACAAAACGACGGGACGGCGATGCGGGTCATTCCGCAATATCTCGAGATCTCGAAGTCGAAAAGCAAAGTCGCCGCATTGACACTCGAACGCCCCTGGGGCCTGATCGAGCCCTGGATGTGGTTCCATTGGCTCTACGGCCTCTTTCCGACCGATCTCTACAAGCTCGACATGAGTGCAAAGCTCTCGATCGACTCGATCGCGACGACGAAAGACAAGCGATCTCTAATGTCTGTAGGCGAAGTCGAGCTCCCGATTGGGAAGGTGGACATTCGTAAGTTTCCGCTGATTCGGACGGAGAAGGATCTTGCGTCGGCCGCGTCGGGCTACATGCCGGTCCCGGCGGCGGGGGCCAACGCCAAGAGTCTATGGAGCAACTTCGCGGTATCAGTCGTGGAGAAGGGCGATCTCGGGGACGTGATCGGCAAGGCCGAGGGTTTGATCGACGATAAAGAGGACGACATCAGGTCGAAGCTCGAGGACTGGCTGGGAGTCGATTGACGGACGAACGTCTTCCTTGGGGCTGGAGCTATCGACGAGACCCCGCCGATGCGCAACCCGGCTGACGGCGGCTCGCAGCCACTCTCGACCAGATTCAAACACTCAACGTTTTCGGGTCGCCAGCCAGCCGCGAACCGCCGGCTTGTGCGTCGCGCTGTCTACTAGCGCGTGAAGGCCTCACGAGTAGTCGGTCCACTGGACCGTGCGGAATTCAGAGGGTGTCGGTACTCCAAACCGACGAGAAGGCCCTCTCCTACGGCTCAGACGCACGCCTGACGGGAGCGTCGCTTTAGGAAGCAGGAGTCCGGGGACCTGAGGGGCTCTCAGATGCTTGTGAGCGCTCAGAAGTTGGCAGAGTCTGGCAAGGCTTGGTCATAGAAGGCCGGCTCGAAGCACTCGCAGGAGCCGTCAGCCGCCCGAGCGCGCGCCTGCCGCGAAACACGGACGCGCGATACCTCGCTTGGTCGATCTGTGCCAGGCGAGTTCGCGGCTCGATCCGCGTAGCCACCGGATCCCAAGATGGGGTCACGTCAGCCGAGGTGCTGAGCCCGTGCCGAGTCGCAAGCAGAGCCTCCGCATAGCTAGGAGCTGCCTACTACTCGACGACGGTCAGATCTGGCGAAGGCCGTTCATGCGTCTCGCGCTATGGAAACCCAGCCGCAAGCCAAATCCTATGCCGCAGGGAGCTGGCGAACTCGCGCGATCACCTCGTCCACCACCCCATCGACATCGCCCGCGTCTGTTGACACCGACAAGCGAGCCTGGCTGTAGACAGTTGAGCGATCAGCGAACTGCCGATCTAGTGCCGAACGCCCCTTCCGGTGAAGCAGGGGCCGCTTCTCAAGCTCCTTCGGATCGACTGTGAGGCGGTTCCAAAGAGTATCGACGGCCGTGCGGAGATAAACGACGTCGCCGACGGCGGAAAGTCTGTTCATCATTCCAGGTATCGTCGGCAGCCCCCCGCCAGTCGCCACCACAAAAACACCCTCCTCAGCAAGGAGCTCATTGACTACAGAAGCCTCTTCGAGTCGGAATGCAGCTTCTCCTCTTTCCTCGAAGATCTCATAGACGGCCTTTCCTGCACGTCGCTCAACAAGCTCATCAGTGTCGACGAATGGCACGCCGCATCTATCAGCAAGGGCCCTTCCGACGACGGTCTTACCGCTTCCGCTCAACCCAACGAGAAACACGGAACGTTGCATCGGGTCCGACTCTCGATTCGTCATCAATCTTCCTCAGGCTGATCGGCGTAGCAGTGGGGGCAGAGCCTACGCACAAGGTAGGGACGCGCGCCCGTTGAGTACTGTTCACCGCATTCGACACATACACGAACGCCGGTACGGCGAAACGCACTACCCAGCACGTGGTCGTCGAAGTCGTCCACGTGCAGATCTCGCACATCACGCCATTCCAAGGAGCTGTCACCTGAGCGCGCCGTGAATGCCGCAGCCTTGCTCCACTCATGGAATAGTCCGTAGGCCACCTCGTACCCCACCCACTCCGAATCCGCCCCCGGCGGGAGCGCACGACCATCGAGCACGTGGATCGCACGCTTCTCAACCAGCTCTCTCAGAAGCTCTTGCCACTGGTTGTCATTGCGCTTGACGAAGAAGAACGGCGCGCCTGTCTCGTGCACAAGGGGTTTTACTAGCTCGAAAAGCAGCCCGCCAATATCGTCCGCCGACTGCACATTGTCCTGAACCTGCCGACTTAGCACGCCGTACGCCTCTTCCACGTGCTCGACCGAGATCGGATTCCGGGCAACGTCGTGACCGACCTGCTTTGCTGCGTAGTTGAACGCCTCTAGGAAATCGCGCAGTACTCCGTGGCAGCCTCTAACCATCATCTCGGCTGCTCGATTGCTCCGAAACAAGTCTCCGGCCAATAGAGCCTCGTCGAGCAGGTGAGGTGGGCCGTAGAACGAATCAAGACGTGGTTCGGCGTGGAGCAGTCGCCGATACAGGATGTGAAACATGAAACGGCGTGTACTCGCGTCAGTGGGGGAAAGATCTGTCTCCCCGGCATCAGACACATCCTGCCCAACCTCGATTCCGCGAAAATTATCTCGCGACCCCCCGTTGTTGAATCGACATACGTGCCGATAGGCCGAGAGCTTTAACGAGACG
>JANQPS010001071.1 GCA_028285365.1 Thermoanaerobaculia bacterium
AACATCGCGGCGCGACTCGAGGGGATGGCGAAGCCAGCTGGCATCTGCATCTCCGGCGCAGTACACGAGCAGGTCGCATCGAAACTGAAGCTGCAGTACGACGACATGGGGGAGCAGTCGGTCAAGAACATCTTGAGGCCGGTCCGCGTCTTCCGGGTCGACGACGTGCTCGCTGTGACGCCCGCGACCGCCACGGTCTCCTCGGTTCCATCCAATCGGCCTTCGATCGTCGTGCTGCCTTTTGCCGACATGAGCCCCGAACGGGACCAGGAGTACTTCTGCGACGGCATGGCCGAGGAAGTGATCAACGCGCTCACGCAGCTCGAGAATCTGCACGTGGTGGCACGTACCTCGGCGTTCTATTTCAAGGGCCGCAATGTGGATGTGCGCGAGATCGGCAGCAAGCTCGGCGTGCGCTCAGTGCTCGAGGGCGGCGTGCGCAAGGCCGGTAGCCGGCTGCGCGTGACAGCCCAGCTGATCGACGTTGAAAACGGCTATCACCTGTGGTCCGAGCGGTTCGATCGCCGGCTCGACGACGTCTTCGCCATCCAAGACGAGATCTCGGCCGGCATCGTCGAAGCGCTCAAGGTTCAGCTCGCCGTCGGATCGTCGCTTGCAGAGAGACCGATCGCCAATCGGGAAGCCTATGATCTCTTCTTGCGTGGCAGGCAGTTCCGCTGGCTGCAGACGGAACAGGGCTTCAGGCAGGCGCTTCAGTACTTCGATCAGGCATTGAGCCTCGATCCCGACTTCGCAGCAGCGCACGCTCACATCGGTAACGTCCTCGGCCTGCTTGGTGCCTACGGTCACATGGACCACGAGGAGGCGCTTGAGAAGGGCAAGCAGTCCGCCCTCAGAGCCCTCGAACTCGATGCCTCTGTCGGCAAGGCTCATACGGCACTTGGCTTGATCCGTTCGTTTCTGAGCTGGGACTTCGATGGGGCTGAGCGCGACCTGAAACGTGCCATCGAGCTCACTCCAAGTGACGCCGAGCCTCGAACGAACTATGGGATCGCTTGTCTCCTACCCACCGGGCGCGTGGAAGAAGCCATCAGTCAACTCCGGCGTGCCGTCGAGATCGATCCGATCGGATTGGCCGAGAACCAGAATCTGGCCTACGCCCTCTTCTGCAGCCGGCGGTACGAAGAGGCGATCAGCCAACTCCAAGTTACGCTTTCGATGGCACCGGATCTGTTTCTTCCGCATCGAATGCTGGCGCTGGTCTACGCCTCGAACAACATGATGCGGCGCTCTCTCGATGAGCGTCGCAAGATGCTGCAGCTCGAGGGAAGAGGCACCGAGATGGCTGCACTCGAGGCGGCTTTCAACGAAGGTGGAGAGTCAGGAGTCCTCCGCTTCGAGATCGAGCATGAGCTCAAGAGAGTCGATGGTGCGTCGGCGCGCGGGATACGCAGCAACTTTTCCTTCTACAGCCTGGCCTGTAACTACGCCCGGCTGGGGGAGCCTGATCAGGCGATGCGATGGCTCCACGAAGCTGAGCGCCAGCATGACGGCTGGGTGATCATGATCAAGGTCCATCCCTGGTTCGACAGTCTGCGCGGTGACCCGCGTTTTGACGAGATCTTGCGCAAGATGAACCTCGCCTAACTTGCGCGACTTGCGCTCTGAGCAATCTTCCCTTTGTGCAATTCAAGGCGAGGACCGAAGATTGGGGACCGGCTGAAGGATCTTGGCACCGGCGTGCGAAGGGAACAAGCACCTACTGAGTGCTCTCCTGTTGTCGAACAACCGAAGACTTGGGCCATAGCGAGTCATGCGAGGCGCGAGTCTGTTGCCGATCGGGATCCATAGCGTGGCACATGAGCTATCGTGGGCCATGTACGAGGGAATGGTACGGAGTAGCCTCCGCTGCGTGAAGCAAACGGAGCTTCGTGGGCTCAGTACCATCGTCTTGCGTAAGGATCTCAGCCGAAGATAGAGAGACGATTGAAGACTGCTGGCGCGGTTTCGTTGACCCGCGTCACGGGTTTTCTTTTGAGGCAACAAAGCGAGCTCACGTCGAGCTCTTCTGGAGAGGTCGTCGCTTGTGAACCTAGGCTGAGACCTTCTCCGCAATCAGTTGGTTGCGATCAATCTATCCAGGAACGAACTGACGGTAACCTTGCACAGTCCGTTCCGCTTTGCCGTGAGCTTGCTTCGACTACCAGCTCGTCCTCGCTGTCTCCACTCGATGAACTTTCGACCTACGAGCCGAAAGACAGCTTCCAGAGACCGAGCACCGACGAGGAGGAGCATGAGGTCGAGCCCTAGCCTCGCGCCGATGAGGTGTTGGCGAAGGCTCACAAACCCGTCTCCCAGGACAGTCATCGCGGCCTGACTAACGCACCAGCCGAGTAGGAAGAGTAGAGCGCTGTCCCGGCCTGACCAGGATCGTCTGATGAGCGAACAAGCAAGAGCGAGGATGGACCCGAGGATGAGAATCTCGACTGAATACCGAGAGGCGTCAAAAACGGCTGCTCTTAGCCGACTCCAAGTCCAGTGCGGTTCATAGCGGGTCCTCCTGCGTGCCTCGACGCTTCTTTCAGTGTTGCCACGATGATGGCTCCTTGCCGCTCGCAGTTCGGTGGCAACGGAGCGCCAAGCGAACTGTAGGCGCTGAGGAACGCTGAAGTATTGTGCGGCGACATCGAGGCGACTGACGTCACGGAGCACTTGATGAACCGGGTGGCTGGGTCCTATACGGGCCGCGAAGACGTCTCGGCGCGGAAGGTCTCCGAACCGATCGGGTAGCCCCAGGTCAGAAAGAACCTTCTTGTGGTCGGGTTCAGCAACTGCAAGACCCGCGTACACCGCATGGTATCGATTGGCCCAGTCGAAGTTTGGGCCGCTCCCTTTGAGGAAGTGGAGCGGACTCGCTACGGCGAGTAGCGCAAGGACGGTAGCAAGGATGGTTCGATGGAATCCTGAAGACCTCCTGAGACTATGGGCGGCCGGGCCAGCTGCGATCGCCGGCAGAAACGAGTAGAGGACTTTGCTCACACCGCCGAGCAGCAGAAAGAGCCAGAGCAGTGATGCTGGTGCCCAGAATCGAGCTGTGGTGACCTCGAGGTCCGTCGCCAGAAACCAGAGTGTGACGAAGAACAGCGCGAGGAAGAGGCAACTCTCAGCGTAGAAGCTGTTGAAGAACAGGATGTAACCAGGGTCGGAGACGACAAAGAGCGACACTGCGACCCATGCCGAAGGCACACCGAGCGCTAAGAGGGCTGCTGTGGTAAGGCAGAGGAGTAACCAATACGTTGTGCCCACTCTGCGAACGTCCAATGTCCTGGCCCGAGGCTCGACGGCAGTACGACTCACTCTTGCCGCGTAGGCGACAAGGGCTGGGCTCGTGGGTAGAGATGCGAGGCTCGGTTCCCCAATCTCGTAGCGGGGAACAACAAAAGCACCTCCTCGTGAAGAGCCCACGGCCTCGAGGCCAGCCGGTCGTGCAACTCTCCAGAAGTCGCCGTTGTCCGCCACTCCGAGCGGCGGAGTTCTCACTAGGAGATGAAGGTCCGAACCGAGGAGCGCAAGACACAGAGCAATCGGAGCCAGCCGCCGAATGCTCTTTGGTAGCGAACAACTGGTGGACGTTTGGCAACTATGCCGTCCGATCGTGGCTCGCTTTCTCAAGTGAGGTTCTCGCTCTTGTTAGCGAACGGCTATCGATCTCAGGGACCGGTTCCTCTTGAGACAGGCGGAGGGCCAGCTGTTGAGCGTAGTTAGCCCGCGTGTTGACCTTGGCTTTGACCTACTCCGTACGGAGCGTCTCGAGGATCGGTGCTGGCGCACTGCTAGGAACCCCAGAACGACGGTCATGAGGATCGTGGCTACGCCGCCGACCCGAAGGCACGAACAAGACCGGAACACCTGAAGCGAGTCGAAGTCCGCGGTACCTTCTGATCCGTCTCCGACTTGTCGAGTGGCTCGCAACACGATTATGCTATTACACCATGAAGACGATCGTGTTGCTTGTCTGGCTCTTCGGAGGTGTGGCACTTGCCGAGGATCTCGAGTGGCAGCCTCTCGGGCCTCCGGGAGGTTCTTTGGAGCATCTGGCCGTAGGCCGAGGCGATCCCACGCTTCTCTTCGGTGGCTCCAACAGGACGCTGGTGCGGAGTCAGGACCGTGGGCGCTCTTGGCAGGCGTTGGAGGCGCCGGTTGCGCCGAACTCGATCGACCGGTTGTGGATCGACACCAGGGCCGCACCTGTGTTCTATGCGCGCCTTGTCAATTCGCGGGGCTTGTTCGCCGTACTTCGCTTGAGCGAGGACGGGAGGGGGTGGACTCAGACGGGCTGCGCGCTTTGGAGTTACGACCTCCTCTTTCCAAGCGCCGAACCGGGTGTTGTGTACTGCAACTACAACGGACTGGCACTCCGCAGTACGGACGACGGACTCACCTTTGAGAGCGCCATCGAGCTCCCCGCTTCTGCCTGGTCAGGGGCGCCACCTGATGTTCGATTCTCTCTCATCAGCTTCGAGTATTCGACCGACGGTGGTCAAAGCTGGAGCGAACTGGCTCCACCTTCCGGTCGAGTGCTCAGTGCAGCGATCTCCGTCGACGGGCAGACGATCATTGTCGGGACCGAGGATGGCGTCTTTCGGAGTGAAGACCTCTCGTCGTCGTGGCAGCCAATCGCGGGTGCGCTCGAAGGCGTGTCGATCACGACGGTGGCTGCCAGCCCCTCCAATCCGGCTCTCTTCCTTGCTGCCACCGCTGGTGGCGACCTCGCGACCACGCGCAACCGCGGTGTGGATTGGGTCCTGGTCGCTCCGACAGGACTCGGCAGGAGCGTCGCAAGTGCACTGAGGATCGGAAGCGCTAGCGTCGGCACCCTTGCGATCCGCGGCTATGGCGACGTGGTGCGCTCGACGAGCGACGAGTCGACGTGGCATGAAGTGGACTCGGTGCCAGGTCAGGCCAGGGAGATCATTCAGGATCCTCGAGGTGAGCTGATCCTCGTTCGCTACTGGGACGAAGTGATCTCGTGGAGCGAAGACGGGGGCGTCAGTTGGTCGTCCTCTTCCACGCCAGCTCCATGCGGAGATCTGGCGATCGCGAACCGTGCGGGGGCTCGGCACATCCTTTGTGCCTCATTTGACGCGCTCCTAGTCAGCTCCGACGTCGACGGTCCCTGGCAGGTCCTAGCGAGGCCCGGTGAGCGCGAGGGTGGGGGATCGGTCGGTTTCAACAGGCTCCTGTGGCAGCCTGAGCCTGAGAGGCTCCTCGTGATCCGGTCCGGCCCGTACTACCGAGATCTGATGGTTAGCGAAGACTGGGGTTCCAACTTTCGCAACGCGACGACTCTGTCGGGGGACGTCTTCGTGGTCAGCACTCTCAGTGGTCTGAGATCGGATCCTCGCGACCAGGAAGCGGTTTACGTGTACGGCCCAGCCAGCCCGCAAGCCGGTCCAAATTCAGCTGGCGGGCGATACGTTGCTCGCCTCCACCAGGGCGCGTCGGTGCTCGAACATGAGAGCCGAGAGTCGGGCTACGCGGCCACGAGCTTGGCGGTCGAGGAGTTCGACGGCGATCTTTATCTGGGCACGGGGAGCGGTGAGCTCATGCGAAGTGCCGATCAAGGACGTACCTGGGAGCCGCTCAATAGAGTCTGGGGGGCAGCATCGATATTTGAGGTTCGCTACAGAGCGGCTGATCACAGTCTCACCGTTTCTACGGCCTCCGGTATCTACTCCGCGGGCCTGAGCGCAGCGACCTGCAGCCGGCCGGGGCGTGCGTGCCTGGCAGGTGGGACAACCGTTGATCTGAGCTGGAGAACAGACGGGGACTGGAATGTTGGCAGCGAGATTCCTTTGACGAGTGACTCGACAGCTTTCTGGTTCTTCGAGCCCGACAACGTCGAAGTCGTAGTGAAGGTGCTCGACGGTTGCAGCGTCAACGGACACCTGTGGGTGTTTGCGGCCGGACTCACCGACGTCGAGACGAGACTCGAAGTGAGACAGTTGGGACTGGACGTCTCGGCGACCTACGACAGCGAGCCAGGTGTAGCTTTCCCTGCGGTTCGCGACACTTGGGCGCTACCTTGTCAATGATCGGCCTGTCGATGATTGGTGCCTAGAGGGTTCGATCTCTAGGTTTCGATCGACGAGGCGGGTGTCTGGCTCTAGGTTCACGATGAGGTCCAGCCGCGTTCACTCGGTCGGCACGATGCGCTCTAGCTCTTCGAACCAATTGAGCACCACGTGAAGTC
>JANQPS010001085.1 GCA_028285365.1 Thermoanaerobaculia bacterium
CTCGGAATCTCCCGCGACCTCGAGAACCTGTTCGGGAAACAGCTCGGTCTGATGACAGACATCGAGCCCGACCATGACGATCGGCACACCGGACCGAAAGACGATGTCGGCTGCGTCCGGGTCCTGCCAGAAGTTGAACTCGGCGGCTGGCGAGATGTTGCCGGCCGTCTCGGCCGTGCCGCCCATCATGACGATGCCGCCGAGCTGGCCGGCAAAGTCCGGTGCCCGTCTCATCGCCGCAGCGACATTGGTCAACGGCCCTATGGTCACGACGGTGACTTCGCCGGGGTGAGAGCTCGCTGTCTCGATCAAGAACGAGACCGCGTCCTGCTCCTCGTCCGGCGGCTCGACCATCTCGGCAATCTGACGCATTTGATAGCGCTGCTGTAGGAAAGTGATCTGGATCTCTCGTCGATCGTCGAGCGGCCTGAGTGGCCCCCTCCGAACCGGGACATCGGAGCGTCCGAGGAACTCCAACAGTTGCTTGGCGTTCGAGTAACCCTTCTCGGCAGGAACGTTGCCCTGCACGATCGTGATCCCCTCGACCACGACCTCTGGCGAGCCGAGCGCCAGCATGATCGCCAGGCCATCCTCGGGATCGCTGCCGATGGTGCCCATGGCGGGATCGGTGTCGAGAATGATGCGCATCGGCGGAGCCGCAGCTCGAGACGGCTGAGGGAGAGGCGTTGCTTCGAGCGGCGGAGCCTGGACGCCGCTCTTTCCCCACAGACTGAAAGTCGCAATAGCCGAGCACCCGACGAACACGATCGGCCGAAGAAGACGACGTGTCGCCGAGCGACTCCTACCGACGGCGGTGGTTTCGGGGCCGACATGACGATCTGTACTCACGGTCTCGACTCACTGTTGTCCAAGGCTGAAGAGCTCGCTCATCCTCTCACGGGGCGCTACCTCGCTCGCGCGCAGAGCTCTGATAGCGTCTTCTGAACTCCCTCTCCCACCACTCCGAGCGTCCTTCTTGCCAGGTGTGATCGACGGCAACCGCCCTGGATCTCGGCTGGCTCATGTCTCGACCGTTCGGCACAAGAGGAGAACCCGCATGCACCATCGGATCACGACCTGCGTTCTCTTCGTCCTGCTCTCCCTGGCTTCGATTCAGGGCGCGAGCGGCCAGGACATCCCGCGACGTCCTGACGGCAAGCCTGATTTGAGCGGAACCTACGACGTCGGCACGCTGACGCCGCTGTTGCGACCGGAACGGTACGGGAACCGAGTCGAGATGACAGCAGAAGAAGCCGAGGCACTCGAGTCGTACTGGGCCACGAACATGGCCAAGGACTACGAGCCGAGCAATCCGGACCGTACGGCCCCACCCGAAGGTGGCGTCGCTGTGCAGATCCCTGAGGCTGAGGGTGCTGCCGGCAAGACGGGCGGCTACAACCACTTCTATCTCGACAACGGCACCACCGCGTTCAAGCTCGACGGCAAGTACCGAACGTCGATCCTCACCGACCCTCCGAATGGTCACATGCCCCCTCTGACCGAGCTTGGCCGTCAACGCGCTCAGTACGCGGCGCTCAACAGACACGAGAACACGGGCACAGCCTGGTGGATGGACCGTGAAGTCGGACCCTACGACGACGTTGAGCTTCGCCCTCTGGCCGAGCGCTGCATCCTCGCCCGCGGTGCCGCCGGAGCCCCGGTCCTGCCGTCCGGGTACAACAACATCAAGCGCGTCGTTCAGACCGACGACTACGTGATGATCACGATCGAGTGGATGCACGACGTCCGCATCATCCGTTTGAACGACGAGCGCCTCCCTGAGGATCTGCTCCAGTGGAGCGGCGACTCGATCGGTTCCTGGGACGGCGACACGCTCGTCGTCGAGACGACCAACTACCGCGAGGGTAATGGGGTCAGTCGCGCCGCCCTGGGACTCCGGGTCATCGAGCGCTTCTCGCGGATCGACGCAGATACGCTGCGCTATCAGTTCACGGTACACGACCCGGCCTTCCAGCAGCCTTACAGCGGAGAGTACCCGTGGCCGTCGACCGACGACCTGCTCTACGAGTACGCCTGCCACGAAGGCAACTACTCACTGGGCGGCATCCTCAGAGGAGCCCGGCTGCTCGAGCAGGAGGCGAAGGAGGACTCGAGCTCTCCGTAGCGACAGCCGAGTCCGCGGCGATCCGGGTCAGCCAAGACACACCCGAGCCTCCGAGATCCGACTCCCGGCCGCCGATAAGATCCCGCCAACCATGCCGATACCAAGCGGGTCGACGCTGGGCCAGTACGAAATCGTCTCCCCCCTCGGAGCGGGAGGCATGGGAGAGGTCTACCGCGCTCGCGACAGCAGGCTAGGACGCGAGGTCGCGATCAAGCTACTCCTCGACGAAGTCTCGGCCGACCGGGAGCGACTGGAACGATTCGAGCGTGAAGCGCGGGTCCTCGCGTCACTCAACCATCCCAACGTCGCGACGCTGCACGGCTTCGAGAGCGACGAAGACTCCGGATCGAGCTTCCTGGTCATGGAGCTCGTCGAGGGTCCGACGCTGGCCGATCGCATCGCGGCAAGCGCGTTGTCTCCTGAAGAAGCCATCCCGGTTTTCATCCAGATCGCCGAGGGTCTGGAGGCTGCCCACGACAAGGGCGTCGTTCATCGAGACCTCAAGCCCGCGAACATCAAGATCTCCGAGGCGTCCACGTCGTCGGCCCGCCAGGTCAAGATCCTCGACTTTGGTCTCGCCAAGGCGCTGGACAACGAGTTCAACACCGACGATCCGGCGGCAACTCACTCGCCGACTCTCACCCTCGCTGCCACCCAGCGCGGCGAGATCCTGGGCACCGCGGCCTACATGAGTCCAGAGCAGGCTCAAGGCGAGCCAGCTGACGAGCGCGCCGACATCTGGGCGTTCGGAATCTGTCTGCTCGAAGCGCTGACCGGACGCCGTGTTTTCGACGGAGACAACGTTTCGCTGATCCTGGCTTCGGTGCCCAAGGACACCCCGGACCTGAGCTCCCTACCGGCGACCTCTCCTCCGGCGATCCGCCGCCTCCTGCGGCGCTGCCTGGTCAAGAGCCCTCGCGACCGACTCCCCCACATCGGCGCGGCGCGACTGGAGCTGCTCGACGCCCTGAACGACCCGCGACACGACGAACCGAGGTTCACGACAACGCCTCCGATGAACAAAAGAACCGTGGGCTGGGCCACAGCCGCGACCATCGTCGCGATCATCTCCTCGGCTCTCGCGATCGGCAATCTGCGCGACTCAGAGCGAAGAGGCGCGCCTCGAAGCGCCAAGCGCTTCACGATCAACCTTCCCGACTCCGACCGGCTTCGCGGCAACCTAGGTCAGACCCTCGCCTTCGACCCCGACGGCTCGACCTTCTTCTACAGCTCTCTGAGGAACAACGACCGAATGCTGTTCCGCCGAGCTCTGAACGAGTTCGAGCCCACACCGGTTTCGGGTACCGAAGGCGCGTGGCATCCCATGTTCTCTCCGGACGGTGAGTGGATGGCGTTTCTCGCGCGCGAAGAGCAACACCTGGCGCTGCGCAAGGTCCGGACGGGAGGCGGGCCGTCCCAGACGCTCGCACGTTTCGAGAGCACCGGTGGCTTTGACTGGGGCGAGGACGGCTGGATCGTCGGGTCGAGAGGCTCCGAGCTCTTTCGCCTTTCCGCCACGGGCGGTGACACCGTACCCCTCCTCACCGCAGAGGGGTCCGACGTGCTGGTGGGTCCCGAATGGCTGCCCGGCGGGGACGCCGTCCTCTATACGAAGATCATCGATCCCTTTACCGAAACGAATCAGTTCGACCTGTTCGTAGTCGATCTGGAAACGAAGGAGCAGCGCCTCGTCCTGAACGACGCCAGGGCTGGAACGCTCCTGGGCAGCGGAATCCTCGTCTTTGCGCGCGACAACGCACTCTGGGCAACCCGAGTGGATCCCACGACACTCGAGGTCCTCGGGCCAGCCGTTCTCGTCGTCGACGGCATCTCCTCCAGTGTCGGAGGGGCGCCACAGTTCGCCCTGAGCTCCGACGGGGCGTTGGCCTATCTTCCCCGGCTCGACGAATCAGTGAGCCGCCGCCTACTCTGGGTCGACCGGCGGGGGCAGTCCACCCCGATACCGGCACCAGCACGCGACTATCGCTCCTTCTCGCTATCGCCCGACTCACGTCTTGCCGCTGCCGCCATTGCCCAGGAGAACAACGCAGACGATCTCTGGATCGTCGATCTCGAGCGCGGCACCTTCACCCGCCTCACGAGCACCCCGGATCGGGAAAAAATGCCGGTCTGGAGTCCGGACGGACAGCACGTGGTCTACACGTCGGATCGCAGCGGCGAGGCGGAGCTCTTGTGGCGAACGGCTGACGGCAGCGGCCAGGCCGAGGAGCTGCTCGATTTGTCGGCAGCATCCGAGATGTTCGGGCAGCCTACGATCGACCTCTATCCCACCGGGTGGTCCCCCGATGCCAGATCGGTCGTCGTCACCATCCGACTGCAGTCGGGTCGCCAGACGGTCGGCCGAGTCTCGTTGGACCGGCCCGGGATCTACGAACCTCTGTTTGGCACTTTGGGCGACATCTCGGTGTCGGACGCGGACGTCTCGGCGGACGGGAAATGGCTCGCCTATCAGTCCACCGCCACAGACTCGCCCGAGATCTTTGCCCGCCGCCTCGGCGCCTCGGGGGGCGCTCTTGCCGTCACTGTGGGTGGTGCCTACGATCCGCGCTGGGTGATCGGCGGGAGCGAGCTCGTCTACATCCGCGCTCCTCATGGGCAGCTCGACACGATGATGAGCGTCAAGGTCCACAGAGCCGCAGCCAACTCGGGAACGCTCGAGATCGGTGACCCGGAGGCGCTTTTTGGGTGGTCGTACTTCGCGATTCCCGGCCTGCTGTTCTGGGACGTCACGCCGGACGGCGAGCGTTTCCTGGTGGCGACTCCGGAGGGATCTACGTTGGAAGCTGGCTTTCAGCGTCGAATCCACGTGGTGATCGACTGGGAGTCGGAAGTCCTCGAGCGCCTCGCTCTCACCGAGTCTCCCTGAGCCGGTTCGAGCCCCAAGACTCGAGCTGTGATCCGCCGGGTCTCTAACCAGGGGCTAGGGCGTCGGAACACAGAGGCGATGCGTTGCCGCGTCCTCGCTGGCGGTCTCGCTTGGCGTCACCCCACCCTCGCTGAGCATGTAGGCGATCAGATTCCGTGTTGCGGCGACGCTGAGCGAACCTTCGCCACCCGGAGGCATGGTCTCTCGAATCACCTGCTCGAGTGCCAGCGCAGGACGTGACCCCCAACGACGGTCGAAGGCGGGGCCTGCGAGCGGACTGCCGTGGCTGCCACCTCTCAGCGTGTCGAGATGACACGCGGCACACTCGTCGGTGTAGAGCTCGGCGCCACGCCCCACCTGCTCGGCGGTGAAGTC
>JANQPS010001089.1 GCA_028285365.1 Thermoanaerobaculia bacterium
GCGTTGCGGTGGTGGGCCTGCTGAGTGTTGCGATGGCGCGCGAGACACACCTGCGCTCGGCTGCGGAACGTGCGCGTGATCAGGCCCGCGCCGAGGCGAGCAGAGCCAACACGGTCGAGACATTTCTCTCGGAGCTGCTCACGCAGGCCAACCCGGCCGAAACGGAGGGGCGAGAGCTCACGCTGCGCGAGGTTCTCGACAACGCGCGTCTGCGCATCGACCAGCAGAGGTACCTGGAACCCCACGCCGAGATCCAGATCCGCACCGTTCTCGCCGAGACCTATAACCAACTCGGACTTGTTCAGACGGCAGAGGATCAGTACTCGAACGCGGTGAGCAAGGCTGCCGAGCTCTGGGGTGAAGACAGCGAGGAGTATCTGTCGGCAGCTGGCGACTACGCACTCTTCCTGCAGATCGAAAGGCGTTTCGATGAGGCCGAGAGGGTCCTCGACAAAGCGATCGATGCCCAGCCGAGTGATCCAGTCGACGAGGCGGCTGCGCGCATCGCCCACGTTCAGGCCGCCATCAAGCTCGGTCAGCTCGACTTCGACGGCGCCGTTCGCCTGGCAGAGCGATCCCTCGAGCTCACGGGTGACGATGCCCGCAACGGCTTGGCGCGTCACGAGAGGCTGATGACTCTGGGGATGGCGCAGCGCCAGGTGGGAGACCTCGAAGGTGCGGTGGCCTCGTACCGTTCGGCGCTCTCCGAGTTGGAGGACGACCCGTTGACCGCGCGTCCGCGAATTCCGTTGGTGCTCAACAGTCTTGCCATTGCTCAGCGCGAGTTGGGTGACCTCGAGGCTTCGGCTGAGACCTTTCGTCGGGCGTACGACTCCATGGTCGAGCTGAACGGACCCGATCATCCCGTGGCGGCGGCGGTCGGCATGAATCTGGGCAATCTGCTCCGAACGCTGGAGCGCGAGGAGGAGGGATTGCCGGTCCTGGCGGAAGCCCTGCGGGTCCATCGGCTTCGATACTCCGAGTCCGATCCGCGTACGGCCATGGCCAAGACTCGGTACGCAGAATCGCTCGTCGGTCTAGGACGTTTCGACGAGGCAGCTGCGCTTTTTCCCGAAGCGGTGCAAACGCTGCGAGAGAGCTGGGGGGAGCGTCACCCGGCGGTGGGCACGACCCTGCAGGCCTGGGGAGATGCGCTGGTCAAGGCCGATCAGCCGGAGGCTGCCAAACCTCTGCTGAACGAAGCGCTCGACGTGTATCGCGAGACCTACGGTCACAATCGCTACACCGCTCGCATCCTCAGATCTCTCGGTCTAGCCCACTTTGCGTCGGGAGATCTCGAGGGAGCCCGGGCGGCGATGGACCAGGCGGTTGCCGATGCTCTCGGTGATGTGGGTGACGAGCACTCGGACTACGCGGTGGCGCTGTCCGGGCTGGCCGAGATCGACATGGCTGACGGCCTGCTCGAAGACGCTGAAGACCGGCTCACTCGCGCCCTCTCGCTGCGGGTCGACAGCGGCGACACGGACTCGAAGGAGTACGTCGAGGACGTCTTGCTGCGTGCGGAGATCGACATTCGTCGCGAGCGCTTCGAAGCGGCCGAGGAGCAGATCCGGACGGCCCTCGAGCAGTTGGAGTCGGCCGAGCGCTCGCGACCTCAACGCCGGTTGACTCTGGCCAATGGCCTGGCTGATCTCTATCGGCGATGGGGAAGGACCGATCAGCGTCAGACCTGGGAAGCCAGGGCGGAGGAGCTCGAGGACGAGCTGCGCTCCCGATCAAGGGCCTTGTCAGAGCCGCGTCTCGTCTCCGAATCCGCTGACTGATCGCAGACCGACGTACGGGTCATGTCCGAGCTCGAGACCAGCACGGTGCCCGAACGCCCAGTCTCGCGCTGGCAGATTCTGAGCGTCTTCCTGCGCCTTGGGCTCACGTCGTTTGGCGGACCGATCGCCCACCTCGGCTACTTCCACCAGGAGTTCGTGGAGCGTCGACGCTGGCTCGACGAGCGAACCTACGCCGACATCGTGGCGCTGTGTCAGTTCCTGCCCGGCCCGGCGTCGAGCCAGGTCGGGCTTGCCATCGGAATGTCGAGGGGCGGGATGCTCGGCGCGCTCCTCGCGTGGATCGGGTTCACTCTGCCTTCTGCCGTCCTGATGGTGGTGTTTGCCTTCGGAGTCGACATGTTTGCCGGGGGTAGCGATACAGGCTGGCTCAGAGGACTCAAGATCGTGGCGGTTGCGGTGGTCGCTTTGGCTGTCCTGGGCATGGCCAGAAGCCTGTGTCCTGACCGCGAGCGCGCGACGCTTGCCGTCATGAGCGCGTCCTTCCTCCTACTCAGTTCGGGAACGTTGTGGCAGCTCGTGGTGATCCTCGGAGGAGGTGTGGCGGGCTTCTTCCTATACGCCGACGATTCCACCGACCCGGAGTCGTCGACTCTCCCGCTGTCGCTTCCCAAGCCCCTGGCGATGGCCGCGCTGACCTTGTTCTTCGTTCTGTTGATCGGACTTCCTGGTCTGGTGAGGCTCAGCGACTCGAACGCGCTTCGATACGTCGACAGCTTCTACAGATCCGGGTCGCTCGTCTTTGGTGGCGGCCACGTCGTCTTGCCTCTCCTGGAGGCCGAAGTCGTGGATTCGGGCTGGGTCGAGCCCGACCGTTTCGTAGCCGGCTACGGGGCCGCTCAGGCGGTTCCAGGGCCGCTGTTCACGTTCTCGGCGTATCTCGGTGCCTCGATGGAGGCAGCGCCCACCGGGGTCGCAGGGGCGGCGATGTGTCTGCTGGCGATCTTCGTCCCGGCCGGACTCCTGGTGGCCGGGACGTTGCCCTGGTGGGAGTCGTTGAGGCGTCGTCCGACGGCCCGCGCCACGCTTCACGGCGTCAACGCGGCGGTGGTAGGGATCCTGGTGGCCGCTCTCTACGATCCGGTTTGGACGAGTGCTATCGCGGGGCCGACCGACGTGGCTCTGGCACTCTGTGCCTTCGTGTTGCTCAGCGTCTGGAAGGCTCCACCCTGGCTGGTGGTGGTTCTCGGTGCGTGGCTTGGCGTCCTGGTCACCGCCCTGGGGCTCTGAGCGCGCTCGAGGGGCTCAGCGCGGGTCGAGGCGGTCCAACAACACGCCGAGACCGAGAGCGACTCCCAGAATGAGGAGCTGGACCATGACGAGGAAACCGCGGTCTGGCCCGGGTGCGCCGACGGTCGCGGGTTGGCAGCCGACACCCAGACCGAGAACCAGGATGGTCACCATGGCGACCGCGATGGTGCGCCTGGGCCAGGCGGACTCGCCCAACAGATAGAGGGCCGTGACGGCAGCGGCGTAGGGCAGGATCGTGACGAGAAAGCTCATCGTGGCGACGCTAGCGATGATTGAGGGAAGAGTGATGCTGGAAGGACGCGTGGACGTCGGGGTCGGTGCTGCTTTGAACCGCGCCCGAGTCGCTCTTGTCTTCTTTGCTTATCATGCCGCGAGTGGACCGACGATGACGCGTTCCCGCACGGGTTCGCTGACGAAAGAGAGGTGGCTGCCATGTGTGCTCCGACGACGTTCTCCTCCGAAGAACTTCGGTACCCACAGCGTTGGGGTCCAAAGACAGTGACGGGCCGGATTCTCGAGGCCGCTCTCCCAGCGGTGCTGGTTTTGAGCCTGTTCGCCGGGCCCTCGGGCGCCCAGGACGTCGACTTCGGTGCCACGGACCCAGCCGATCCCCGCCTCAATCAAGGGCCAAAGGAGCCCGCGGTGGGCATGAACGGCATGGTGTCGACCCAGCTGATGAGCTCGACGCTCGCCGCGCTCGACGTTCTCGAGAGCGGTGGTAACGCCGTCGACGCAGCTCTGACCGCTCTGTTCGTCCAGCAGGTGCACGACTACCACATGGTGTTCCTGTTTGGTTCGATGTCCGCACTGGTCTATGACGCCGAGTCCGACGAGGTCTACGCCCTGAGCGCGGTGGGAGCTCGTCCACTCGCCGAACGGGTCGAGAGAGGCGATCCCGAGCTCGTATCGATCGGCGGTACCGTGCGCGGTGCGGCCGCGCTCTCGGAGCGCTTCGGCAGTCGGCCGTGGAGCTCGTACTTCGGACCGGCAGTGGCCGCCGCCGAGCAGGGTGCGATCGTGACGTCGTTCATGTACGGCCTCAACTTTGCGCTCTTCGACTTCGGCTTTCTCGGGGACTTGCGCGACAACGAGGAGGCGCGAAACTTCTACATGCCCGACGGCCATCTCGTCGGCGTGGGACAGCGGTGGCGCATGCCGGCGTTGGCCGAGACACTGCGTCGACTGCGCGACGAAGGTGCCGACTACATGTACGAAGGTGCGTGGGCCCGGAAGTTCGTCGACGCCGCCAACGCCCGGGGTGCGGGCGTCACCCTGGCCGACCTCGCGGAGTACGAGGCGCAGTGGCTCGATCCCGTTCGCTTCGAGTATCGCGGGCACACGATCTACGGTTCGCCGCCTCCCGACACCGGCGGTCTCGAGGTGGGCGTCAACCTGAATGTCCTAGAGCACTTCGACCTGGCCAGCAAAGGTCACTACACGAAGTCGCCGGAGACCCTCGAGATCCTCGCTCGCACCTTCGATCGTTCTCGTGACGAAGTGGCGCGCTACGTGCGCGATCCGCTGTCCTGGAAGGTTCCGGTCGACACCCTGCTCTCGGACGACTACGGCAAGCTCGGAGCGGCGTTGGTCCGCGGCAGCCTTCCCCGCGTGAAGCTCAGCGCTCGCAAAGACGACCCGGCCAGCTCGGACGAACCGTCGGCGCTGGCGCTCGGGGGTCGGTCGCTCGCGAGTCAGCGAGATCGAGCCGAGCAGTTCGAGTTGGGCAGCGATCACATCGTGGTCGCAGATCGCTATGGCAACTGGGTCACGTTGCTGCACACCATCCACGGCGGTGCACCAGGTGTTTTTGTCGATGGCGTCAGAGCCACCGGCAGTCAGGCAGCGGCTCGCGCCGTGGGCAAAGGTCGACGCATTGTTCTTCCGATCACCTCGATCCTGGTCACCCGCGACGGGAGACCGAAGCACGCGATGGGCACACCTGGCAATCCGCCGCAGCCGGTGACGGAGGTCCTCCTCAATCTCTACGAGTTCGGAATGAATCCGAGAGAAGCCGTTGCGGCGCCCCGTTTCTGGGCATTTGGTGACAACGAGACGATCCAGATGGAAACCCGTCTCGAAGACGGAGTACAGGCCGGGCTCGAAGACCGTGGTCTGAGGATCGAAGATCTCGGCGACTTCAACTACCACACTGGCTCGATGCAGGTGGTCTGGCGCGACGGAGACGGCCGCCTGCACGGCATCAGTGATTCGAGGCGACTCGGTTTTGCCAAAGGGCACTGACGAGCGGGCTCAGCTCATGGTGCCCGCGAAGTGACCTTCTTCAGGTCACTGCGGCGCGGGTCGGAGTGGCCGCAGTCCGCTGGTTTTCCTTTCGACCTGCCGGTCTTCGAGAACCTCTCGGAGCTCGCGTTCGATCGACCGGTCACGTTTCTGGTCGGTGAGAACGGCACGGGTAAGTCGACCCTGTTGGAGGCGCTTGCCGTAGGACTCGAGTGCGTGGCTGTCGGTAGCCATGACCTGGAGCGCGACGACAGTCTCGAGAGCGCTCGCCGACTCGCCCGTGAGCTGGTTTTCGTGCGCGATCGACGCGCGCGTACTCGCCTGTTCTTCCGAGCGGAAGATGCCTTCGGGTTCACCATGCGCGTGCGCAGCGAAGCCAGGGCTCTGGCTCAGCTCGAAGAAGACTTCAGGGAGCAGTTCGAAGAGGGCTCCTGGGCACAGCGGCTGGCCATGGGTACGGCGCGAGGTCAACGACACGCGCTCGAGTCGCGCTACGGCGAGAATCCCGACGCGCGCTCGCACGGCGAGTCGTTCCTCCACGTTCTAGGAGAACGACTGCGACCGGGTGGCCTCTACCTGCTCGACGAGCCGGAGACGCCGCTTTCGCCGCTGCGTGTTCTGGGCCTCCTCAGCCTGATTGCCGACAAGGTCCGGGAAGACTGTCAGTTCGTCATCGCGACGCATTCACCCATGCTGATGGCGCTCCCAGACTCGCGCATCCTGGGCTTTTCGGAGAGCTCGATCGACGAGGTGGTTTGGGAGGACGTCGAGCACGTGAGCCTGATGCGCTCCTTCCTGGCTCGTCCCGAGGCGTACCTCAGGAGACTCTGAGACGCGCTGGCCTAGTGCCGGTCGTCTCCCAGCAGCGCAGCTTCGACGTCGTCAGCTGCCTGAGCGATGGTGAGCACGCTCTGCCGCAGCTCCTCGGGGTCGCACGTGGCGCGCGGGTAGTTGTTGCGCATCACGAAGTAGGGTCGCCCGTCATGATCTTGAATCGCCAGGGCTCCGTGATGCACCTCGCTGTTGAGCTCGAGAGCGCGTCTCAGGTAGCTGTCGTCGACCGGGGCGCACGGGCTGTAGATCTTGAGCAGATGCTCGCCACCCCCCAACTCGCTGAGGGTGTCTTCGACGAACACCGATTGGCTCCGTCCTCCGTCGAGCTTCACGTCGACCTCGAGATCGCCGTTCTCCTGTTCGAGAATCTCGACCTTCTCATCGGCCAGCGACGCACGGACGAGAGTCGGGAGATCGCGGATGGCGCCAAGCAGCTCCAGTAGGGGCTCGAGCAGCTCGCCGGCATTCTGGTAGCGCTCCTCGGGGCGTTTGCTCATGGCACGTGCCACGATCGAGACGGCCTTGTCAGGCACGTGTGGGGCCAGCAGGCGGGGATCGCGTGGCGGCGTCTGGTGATGCCGGCGGATCACCTGATTGAGTGAACGGCCACGAAACGGCAGCTCACCGGTCAGCAGGACGTAGAACGTGACGCCCGCGGCGTAGACGTCGCTTGCCGGGCTCGAGCTGCGACCCCGGAACAGCTCAGGCGCCATGTAGTAGGGAGTGCCTGCGGCCTGCTCGCGGCGATGGCGGCTCACGACGCGCTTGGCGAGTCCGAAGTCGGCCAGCTTGGCGGTTCCGCGGTCGTCGATCAGGACGTTCGAAGGTTTGACGTCGCGGTGAACGACTCCCTCGGAGTGCGCGATGGCCAGCCCCGAGCAGACCTGCACCATCAGCTCGGTGGCTTGCGCCGGTTCGATGCGGCGGTCGTCACGAACGAGGTCTGCGGCCGTTGGACCGTGGACCCACTCCATTTCGATGAGATGGAGGTTGCCGCTCTTGAGGATGTTGTGCACCGTCACGATGTTGGGGTGAATCAGGGCGGCTGCAGAGCGGGCTTCGGCCACGAACATCTCCGCGTACTCCGGGAGTCTGGTCGCCAGGTCCTGATTGAGCACCTTGAGAGCACACGGGCGTCCGAGGTGAAGATGCCGAGCCTTGTAGACGCGCGCCATGCCCCCCTCGCCCGCGACTCGCTCGACCTCGTAACTCTCGAGCAGCGACCCGACGAGCTCGTCAGATTGCGTACCAGCTTCGGCCGCCGCTCGAGACAGCGCGTCGAGGGTGGTGGCGTCCAGCCAGTTCTGGAGGTCGTTCTCGGTGAGCTCGTCGAGGGTTTGACCACAGCTGGGACAACGCTGAGCGCTCTGCTCGAATCGCATGTTGCAGCCGTAGCAGAAGCGCACCGTCGGCTGAGCTAGAGCCCCGTGCTGCAAGTCCGTTGACATTCGAGCGCCAATGCCTCCCGCTGCTCTGTGTCGAGTCCGTGGCCACGAGGAACGACGAGGTTCGTGTCGCCCTCTATCGAGCCCGGTACGACTCTCGTCACACTGTAGCAGTCGACTCGTACCGGTTCCCCGCGCTCAGGCGACCGGCATCGGTTCACTCGAGTGATCGCCCCAGAGTCGTTGGCGCACGCGCCAAAAGAGCAGGACGGCAACCGCCGAGAGGCCTACGGTCAAACCCCACCATAGGCCGGCAGGGCCCCAATCTGCGAGATACGTGAGGCTGAGTCCAACAGGGAGACCAACGACCCAGAAGCCGAGGAACGCCATGAACGCGGCAAACCGGGTGTCGGCGGCGCCGCGGAGCACGCCCGCTGCGACGACCTGGAGACCGTCGCCGATCTGAAAGAAGCCGGCGATCGGAATGAGCACGGAAGAGACCGCGATGACCGACGCTTCGGCCGTGTAGAGGCGGCTGAGTGGCACCGGCAGGACGATGAAGACCGTGGCCGACGCGCACATGACCAGGACTCCGAGGACCAGACACACTCTGGCCGACAGACGTGCGGAGGTCGGGTCTCGGCGGCCGATGGCATTACCCACCCGGGTTGCGGCTGCACCCGCGATGCCCAGCGGGACCATGAACGTCAGCGAGGCGAGATTGATCGCGATCTGGTGGCCGGCCACCTCGGCGGTCCCGAGCGACCCCATCAGGACCGCAACCGTCGAGAACAGCCAGATCTCGAGCGACACCTGGATGGCTATCGGTATTCCGATTCTGAAGAACGGTGCATAGGTGCGTGGAGAGATGCAGCGTCGGAGGGACGGCAGCTGCCAGTAGCGAGTCAGGATCGGCCAGGCGGCGGCGGCCAGGCACAGGCACATGACCCAGCGCGGGGCCGACGTCGCCCAGGCCGACCCGCGTACTCCGTAAGCTTCGAATCCGAGATTGCCGAAAACGAGCGCCCAGTTGGCCACGACGTTGAAGACGTTGGCGATCGCCATCGCGATGAGTGCCGGCTTGAGAATGCTCATCGCCTGCAGGCTCTGTCTCATGACCACGACGAGCAGGAATGCGACGACGCCGGGGACGGTGCCGCGCTGATAACTCACGACGAGAGCGACCAGGTCAGGGTCATGGCCGAAGTGGCGCAGTAGCGGTCCGCTCCACCAGATGAGTCCGCTGAGCGGAATCGACAGGAGCACAGCCAGCACCACCCCGTTCGAGACGTAGCGCGAAATGTCGCTGGGGCGTTCGCCTCCGAAGGCCTGGGCCACGAGGGGGTCGATCGACATCACGATCCCGACTCCGAACCACATGATGCCGAAGGAGATGGCGTTGCCGAGCGCACCGGCCCCGAGAGCGAGGTCCGAGACCCGGCCGAGCATCAGGACATCGACTGTGCCCATCGTCATGAGCCCCAGCTGGACGGCCACGACCGGCGTCGCCAGTCGGATGACGCCGCGCAGCTCCCGACGGAGGGCGGAAGGAGGACTCGTACTCATTGGTTTTCGGAAACGCTAACGCGTTCCTCTGCACTGACGTCGCAGCGCAGGCTCCTGGCGGGGATGATCGAGAGGGAGGAAGAGAGAGCGGGTGACACTCGTCACCCGTCTTCACCCCGTCTTGCCTCAGGTTGCTTGCTGAATCCGCTTCAGACTCTCACGGAACGAGCCCATGCAGATGAACAGCAGGACAGCCGAGACGATATGTGCGAAGACGGTGGCCGTCAGCAGCGAATAGCGAATTCCTTCGACCCCGAAGCTCGCCTCGGTGAACAGGTAGTCGGTCATCAGGGCGAGGACCAGGGGACCCACCGCCAGACCGATCATGTTGACGATGAAGAGATAGATCGCCGACGTCTGACCGCGGAGGTTGTTCGGCATCATCTGCTGGATCGCGGCGGGTGCGACGCCAAACGGCATGGCCGCGAAGAAGACCGTGGGCACGACGAGGATCATGGCGGCCACGTCGTTGGACAGCAGCGGGAAGATGATGCCGGTGGGGAACCAGATCCAGGATGCGAGCCAGCCGACACGGATTTTCGAGTCCTCGTAGCCGCGCTTGGACAACCAGTCGGCAATGGCACCACCCGCGAAGATTCCGCCGGCACCGCAGATCACGACGATCCAGCCGTAGACCCATCCGAACTTTGCCGCCTCCCAGCCGTGCACGCGCTTGAAGACCTCGGGTAGCCAGGCGCCGCTGCCGTAGCTCGAGAACGACAGGAGGGCAAAGCCGAAGTTGTGGGTGAGGATCGTCTTCTTGTTCTCGCCGATGAACCTGAACACCTCGCGTAGAGGCACGGCTGCGGGGGCGCTGCCAGAGCCGTCCTTGCTCTTGAGCTGGCCACGTCGCACTGGTTCCTTGACCGTGAGCAGAAGTAGCGGCACGACGAGCAGGCCGGGCAGTCCGACGATGAAAAACACCTTCTGCCATGGCGGAATCGTGCCCAGCAGTGGTAGGGCCCAAGGCTCCGTTTGGCGTACGTAGGTGATGGCCGTTCCGCCGATCAGGTAGGCCATACCTGATCCGAAGTAGATGCCCATGCCGTAGAAGGCGAGCGCCCGTGCGAGTTTGTTCGCCCGGAAGTAGTCCGTGATCATCGAGTAGGCGGAAGGCGAGAGGGAGGCCTCGCCGACGCCGACTCCCACTCGGAAGAGCGCCATGGTCGCGAAGTTCTTGGCCAGTCCGCAGCCAGCGGTCATGAGGCTCCACATTCCCAGGCCGAACGCGATGATGTTCCTGCGGTTGCGCGAGTCGGCGAGTCTGCCGAAGGGAATGCCGAAGATGGTGTAAAAGATCGCGAACGCGGGTCCCATGAGGAAACCCACCTGCCAGTCGCGTTCGAGGTTGAGGCCTTCCTTGAGGTCGGCCACCATCATGCTGAGGATCTGCCGATCGACAAAAGAAAACAGGTAGACGAGCGTCAGGATGCCGACGACGTACCAGGCGTATGACTCTTGGGGATAGTCGTCAGTAGACACTTCGGTCGCAGCGTCGCGCTCGGTCGCCATGCAGGGCTCCTGTTCCGGCCGGATCTGAGAAGAGGGAAGCGTGGATTCTTGACGATCGAGGTCGCGCCGTCCAGTTTGCGGGCTGAAATGCGAAACGACTCCTTCCGGTGGTAGCCTGCGCCGCCATGCAACTGGGAATCCTCGGCCTGCCGAAGGCGGGCAAGACCACTCTCTTCAACGCCCTGACGTCGTCGCGTCAGCAGACCGACAAGTTCGTCGCCTCAAAAGAGACGAACCTCGGTGTGGCGCAGGTTCATGACGACCGCTTGGCGCGCCTGCGCGATCTCTTCAACCCCAAGAAGTATGTGCCGGCGACCACCCAGTACGTCGATATCCCCGGCATCAGCAAAGGCGACGGCAAGGAGAGCCTGGACCTCGGCGAGCTGCGCAACGTCGACGCGTTGGTTCACGTCGTCCGCGCCTTCGAGGACCCTGAGGTCATCCACCCGGATGGCTCTGTGGATCCGAGTCGCGATCTGGTCACGCTCGATCTGGAGCTGATGCTCGCCGACTACGAGATCGTCGAGCGTCGCCTGGAGCGCCTGGAGCAGGCCAAGAAGCGGGGACTCACCGACCAGGAGAAACGCGAGCAGAAGCTGCTGGACGAGACCATTCGGCCGGCTCTCGAGAACGAGAAGCCGCTGCGCGAGCTCGAGCTCGAGGGGGATGACGAGCGCGCGCTGCGCGGCTTTCAGTTGCTTTCCCAGAAGCCGATGCTGGTCGTCGTCAACGTCGGCGAGGACCAGATCGGCGCCAGCACGGAGGAGTTGGGAATCGAGACGGGTGAGGCGGTCGATGCGAACGTGATCTCGGCAGCGATCGAAGAAGAGGTCGCCCAGCTCGACGAGGAAGATCGCGCGGAGTATCTCGAAGCCCTGGGCCTCGGCGAGCCCAGCGTGGTGCGTCTCGTTAGGGCGAGCTACGAATTGCTGGGGCTCATCGCATTCTTCACCGTCGGCGAAGACGAGGTGCGCGCCTGGACGATTCGCCAGGGGACCACCGCCAAGCGAGCCGCTGGCGCCGTTCATTCGGACATCGAGCGCGGCTTCATCCGCGCCGAGGTCGTTGGGTGGGAGGAGCTTCTCGACCTGGGCTCGCTTGCAGCCTGTCGAGATCAGGGCAAGCTCAGGCTCGAAGGCAAGGAGTACCTCGTCGAGGACGGCGAGGTGGTGCACTATCGCTTCAATGTCTAGCGGCCGGGCGCTGCGGGGCAGTTCCAGGCCCTAGCCCCACGGGCCTAGGTTGAGAGATGAGATGGGGCGGTAGCAGGTCTGTCATGCCGACGAAGAGCCGGCAGATAGCGTTCCATCGGAGCGCGACTCTGGACCGGCGCGTAGGAGGTACCCTGAGAGGGTTTCTCTCAAGTTGCCATCGCGAGACCGTCGTAGCGACCTACGACACCTTCATCCGTTGGTGGCAAGGCCGAAGGCGCACCAACCACCACTTGAACCAGCGCGCTACGACGGTTGAGCGCTAGAGCTTCGATAGGAACGGGGCGAGGTCCCTCAGTCCGGCCGGGGCAACATGGCGTTTCGATCGAGGATCGCTCCCGGCCTTCCATCGGGATGACAACCGAAGGCTTGAGGCTGGGGGTCGCTCCAGGCAAACTGGTTGCAGCGTGGCGTTTCAGAGCTTGCCTTCGCGAAGCTGCAGTGCTCGATCGAGCGAGTTGCCTAGTGAGACGCACCGCGACGAAGTGCGTGCGCTAGCTCTGGACCGAGCGGTGCTTGAACAATCCCTCTACCGGCGGCTCTCTCAGGCAAGTACCCGGAACGTCACTTCGAGCCGCTGACACCAAGGCGTGCGTTTGTCGGCGAGCCCGGCGTTTTCTTGAATGAGAGGCGTCCCGAGCCTCTATTTCCTGTCATCTGATCTATCCGAGAGACCCGAACGCTCGCCTCCTGGCGGGTCCATCCAGAGGAGAATCACTGTGGTCGAAGCGACAACGACGGCGGCCCGTACTTCCAACTCGCGGCAACTTGCCGCCTTCTTGGTCCTGCTGGCCGTCCTGGCGCTGCCGCTGGGGCTGCAGGCCGACGAAGGCAAGGTCGAAGGAACCTTCACGGCCAACGGTGAGGCTGTGAGTCTTCCCCATGTCTACGTCTATCCGCTCGAAGAGGGCTTCTACGACGAGTCCGACCCGGCGTGGCAGATCATCTTTGCCGCCGAGCCCATCGCCGAGCGCGATCTCGACGACTTCTTTCACGACTTTCCCTACGTCAAGCTGAAGATCACCAAGACGTCCGAGTTCAGCGACGGCGCAGAGGCGAAGCTCGAGGTCTACGGCCAGGACGTCCAGCTTTCACAGAATGGCAGCAACATCTCTGGCGGCACCTACCCCGAGCTCGAGCTCGAGAGTGAAGGGCCTGACCGGTTTGCGGGCCGCGTCTTCATGGCAGAAGCTCACGAGTTCTTCGATGACTCGTGGCAGTACGACTTCACGTTCTCGGCCGAGGTTTCCGACCCGAATGCTCCGATTGGTGAGGCGCTTCCCGCAGACGGCGGAGAGCCTGGCAAGGCCTACGTCAAGTGGGTGGAAGCCATCCAGTCGGGAGACGTCAAGAAGATCAAGAAGCTCGTGCCCAAGGAGTACCAGAGTGAGCTCGACTCACCCGACTTCAAGGAACAGCTCGAGTTCCTGCAGGCGATGACACCGACCAAGGTGACGATCTTGGGTGGCTCGAGCGACGGCGAGACGGCGATCCTCAAGGTTCGGGCCACTGTGATGGACGAAGAGAGCGAGGGTGAGGTCACCCTCATCAAGGACAGCGGCTTCTGGCGGGCGACCGAAAGCTCGTTCTGAGGTCTGTCGCCGTCGCCCTGAAGCACGATCTCGACTCGTCGGCGAGGTGCGCCTGACGAGTCGAGAGCGCGTGAGGTCGACGGGACGATTGCGCTAGCCGCCCGGAACACTCCAGCGACTGGTTCCGACCTCGAATCCGTCTTCGAAGATGCGTCCGTCGAGCGGTCCTGGAACCGTTCTGAATCGACGCTCGACCCGTGTGATGTTGCCCTGCTCGTCGACGATCGACGCGTTGACGTGGGCCTGGCCGGTCGGCCCGAGCGGCGCGCCGAGGTTGATCTCGTAGACGCCGTCGCCGAGATGCGTGGCGAGGTCTGCGAGCTCGGCGCCCGCGCTACGACCGCCCACCGCGAAGTCCGCGGTGATCGAGAGACTGGCAACGTCGACGCCGCTGTTGGCGTCGGCGACGCCTACACGGATGGCGGTGACGACCGGGCTGTAGCCGGGCCGCGGCTCGCTGAGCGCAAGTGTCGGCCGAAGATCGTCGAGGAGCCAGCCGAACGGTCCGTTGCCGATCGGCGCCCCCAGGTCGATCCACCGTGCGAACGTGCGCTTCTCCTCCTCGGTGAGCTGGGGCGAGCCGGAGGGTGGCATGGGGCTACCGATGAAGTCGAGATCGGCTTCGTTGGGGTCGGCCCCGGGGGGTAGCGTGCCGGCGTCACCTGGTGTCGCCTCGGTCGGATGCTCAGCGTTGCTCCAACCGTCGAGGCGCTGGCCGAAGAGTTTCCATATCAGTAGCGAACGACGACTCTGGAAGCGACGGATGTAGCGACTGGCGTTGGTCTGTCGCCAGGTACCGTTGGAGATGACCGGCGGATAGCCGTGGTCCGCGGACGTGTCAGCTGCGAGGCGGCGGTAGTCGCCGGGCAGGCCGTCTTCGACGCTCAGGTCGTCGAGGACGAGATTGCCTGGCGGAGTCGGGTCACTCTGGGTATGGCAAGAGGTGCAGTGATCCTGAAGAATCGGTCTGATATCGCGTAGGAACTCCACGTCGACGACGGGCTGTTGCACGTCGAGCACTATGGGATTGCCCGAGACGTCGGCGCTCACGAGTGGCGTAGTGGTCGAGAGATCGGCGGGCTCGAATCCAGGTGCTCCAGCAGCCGTCGAGGAGAACGACAGAGGGAGCTGGCTGTGGGCGTGACAGCCACCGCAGTCGACTCGCATCTCGCCGGGGCGAAGCTGATGCCACGTCTGCGAGATGTTGAGGGCCAGGCCGTTGCGATCGATGGTCTGGAAGGTGAACGGAGTGTCGGCCGGGATCTTGGCAAGGAAGCTGGTGTCCGGATTGCCCTCCGGGTCGAAGATCGTAGCGCCCGATGTGTCCTGCTTGCGGACCGGAATCTCTCCCAGGATGCGTAGCCGTTCGTTGGCGAAGCTCGAGAATTGCTGGCCGTTGTCAGGGCCGTAGCTGCGGTGGGTGTTGGGCTCCATGGCGACGACCCGCACCGCCCAGATGTCGGAGTCCGCGTACTGGCCGGCATCCGAGCCTTGGGTACCCCAGTTGCTGCTCTGTCCGTTCTCGCTGGTGTTGAAGGCGTCGAGACCGTCGAACGTGTTTGCCCACGAGCGGACCTGCCCCGGAAAACTCTCGCGTTTGTAGAGGCTGCTCGAGCCGACCAGTCCGAAGGCGGTGCCTGCGGGCAAGTCCCCATGGAGCGAGCCGTCATTGGGAAGCCATGGCAGCTCGGCGGGCTCGGTCATGCCGTAGATGTCAGCGTAGGAGACGACCGCCCGTGGCCAGGCTTCGTTGTAGGCCGGATCGTTCTTGAGGAGCGCCAACTCGTCCGGGCTCCATATCGCCGTGCCTGCGGCCTGGAGATAGAGGCCCGCATCGTAGTAGGGCGTCGGAGTTGGCCGGTTGAGGTCGTTGGCGGGACCGGGAGTCCAGACGACGAGCAGATCGTCGCCCGGTGCCGCAGACGGATGGGTGAACTTGCCGACGCGCGTCGAGCCGTCGCTTCCTATGGGCGCGGCCTGGTCTCCGCCGTGAGTGAACGGGGTGATCGAGTGCATACCCCAAGGCGTGAACGGCATCGTGAAGGGGTAGAGAAACCCGCCGCCGACCGTTTGCTCGATCTCCGGATTGTCGGCCGGAAACGCAGAGTGGAACGCTGGAGTGCCAGGTGGCGGCGCGACCGGCATGCGATAGAGCGCACCAAAACCGTTGTTGTTGAGGTTGTAGTAGTCGACGACCACGAGATCGCCGCTCGAGAGCTGGGTCATGAAGTGGAACGCCTGGGGCCCGTGGAAGGCGCTGACCACGGGTGCCCAGTTGCGTCCGTCTGGCCAGATCGACCAGATGCCCCAGAGCCTGCGATCGCGCAGTCCCTGACTCTCGTGACTCGAGAACATCAGCCGTCCGTCCATGAGGGGTGTCGGGTGCAGGGCACTGGAAATGGTCATGGGAGCGATCGGCGTGACGTTGGAACCGTCCTCGTCCATGACGTAGATCTGCATGGTCGGCGCCGTGAATCCCTTGGGTGGGATGAAACCGTTGCGATTGCTCGTGAAGGCGATCTTTCCGCCCGCAACGGGAGCCGCTCCCAGATTGAGGATGCCGTAGCCCAGACGGTTGTACTCGGACGGTGGATTGAGCGGGTTGGACTCGTCCCAGTTGCCAGCCCCGGTATTGGGAGTGAACTCGCCGAACGTCAGCTGCTCGACCTGACGGGTCGCGAGATGCATGCGGAAGATGTCCGCACCCAGCTCCGGCAGGTCCCATCGTTGATAGTTGAGGGCCTCCGGTCGCAGGTCGTAGAAGTACGAGTAGTAGACCCACTCGCCGTCGAACGAGACGTACGGATCGGTGACCGAACCGTTGCCGCCGCTGACCAGGACCTCCTCCGAACCGTCCGGGTGCAGGAGGACCAGATCGGCTCCGGGGTCGGCCCGTGCCGGATGAAAGACCTCGGGCCAGATGGTGTTGGTGTCGTCGCCGAAGCGTGGCTGACGAACGTAGACGATGTCGTAGTCGATGCCGGCGTCAGCCGGGGTCTGTGCCCCTGCAGGGAGGACGGTTCCCGAGAGCGTTGTGGCAACGAGAAGAGCGACTGCGCAAGACGACAGGTCGAGCCGTCTTGCGGCCAGGTGGCCTGGGGTCAGGGTAGGCAAACGAAAGGGCGAGAAGATCAACATCATCCGCCCATAGTAATTCATGTAAATGCTTGTTCGGATCGTGGGGCTCGCGACATCAGGTCACAGCTCACGTGGTTTCGGTTTCCCACGATAGTGCCGGGCGGAGCCTTCGCGACATCGTGTTGGACTGCACACAGGTATCTGACCAGCAGTTATCCGATCAGCTCGAGAAGCCAGAACTGCATTGGACCGCTCGACATCTACCGCTCGACCTCTCGTCGGCCGTCATCGCGCGGCGTCGTCTTCGGAGTCGAGCCAGGAGCCGGGCTTGGCTGCATCGAGCTGGTCACGCTTCAAACCAGGAGGCACTATGCGAGTTGCGGTTGTCATGGTGATGATGCTCGGGCTGACGGTGGGCAGCGCCGGGTCGGAGTCGGCAGATACGCCACCGATCGGGACGATGGCGCAGATCATGCGTGGCATCTACTTTCCGAACTCGAACATCATCTTCGACGTCCAGATGCAGGATCCCGGGGCGCCGGCCGACACGTCGAGCGACGACGGCACGGTGACCAGTTCTTTCTCCGGCATCTACACCGGTTGGCAGGTCGTCGAGAACGCCGCTCTCGTGCTCGCCGAAAGCACGGCGCTGATCAACATGGAGGGGCGGATCTGCGAGAACGGTCGCATGGCTCCGGTGCAGCGCTACGACTGGCAGAAGTGGGCGCGCGAGATGACCGACGTCTCCTGGGAGATCTACCAGGCGGCCTTGCGACGTGACCAGGACGAGGTCAGCGAGCTCACCAACAACCTGGCCGAGGCCTGTGACAGCTGCCACCGCGTCTATCGCAGTAACGCCCAGCAGAATCGCATGCGTTGTCTCGGCACCGGCGTGATCCTGCCCCCCTAGGCCCTCCCGAGCTCACCCAGCGAGTCGTTGCGCTCGAGGCTCACGCGAGGAGTCCTTCGAGCGCTCGGCGAATGCGGCTTCCCGAGACGGTCCAGTTGAGCTCTTGCTCGAAAGCCTCTCGGGCGGCGTGAGCGTAGGACGTGTAGCGCTCGGCCGAAGAGACGATCTCGTGCACGGCATCGACCAGCGAACCGGGGCTCTCCTCGAGCGCCGCAAGTCGCCCGTTGAGGCCGTCCGCCACCGCCGTCGCAACCCCGCCGACGGCGTGCGTGACGACGGGCAGACCGTACGCGCAGGCTTCGGCGAAGACGAGGGCACACGGTTCCTGGCGCGACGGCTGCAGGAGGAGGTGGGCTCGCCGCATCTCTTCGTCGTAGCACTGGCGTCCGCGCTGGGTGTTCTTGTCGAGCTCGCCCACCACGCGCAGCTCGTCGATCTGGTCGAGCCCGTCGATCGGGCCGGTGGCCCGACCCATCATGGTCAATTCGGTCTTGCGATCGCGGTTCAGCGCCTCGAGAGTCTCCAGCGCGAGATCGCCGCCTTTGCGCCACCAGTCGTTACCCACGAACAGCAGTCGGAGTGGCTCTCCAGCCCCCGGAGCCCGTCGTTCCTGGGCGATCGATGCGGGCGGGACTTCCGGGAGACTCCCGCCGGCCGGGATGGTGATCACCTGCTCTTCCGGCTTGGCGTAGTCGGAGACGACGCTCTCGTGGGCCCAGTGATTGACGCAGATCACCAGGTCGGCGCGAGCAATGGCGCGACGGTCGATCTCATGGCCAAAAGCGATGGAGCGCCGGGCGAGACCGTGGAGGGCGTCGTAGCCTCCGGGCCGGGCTGCCTCGCGATCGATGCTCGCCATCGTCGCATCCGTGTAGAGCACGGCCTTGCCCGGCGTCGGTCCGAGGAACGTGAGCGGTGCGGGGAACGCCGACATCACGATGTCGACATCGTCGAGACCGATTCTCTCCTCTGTGAGAGACGACTGCTGTCTCGCGAGATGGAGCGAGTACTTCTCGGCCAGGCGCGGGAGATGGAGGGCTCGACGGACCCGATTGGAGAGGCGGTGAGCAAATGAGGGTGTGAGCTGCCATGGACCTTCGATGTCAACCGTCGCCCAGCGTTCGAGCTCCTTGACGCAGAAGTGCTCCCGACCGCTCGCCTCGATTCGATGCGGGTCGTAGCGCGGCGCGAGATACAGCAGGTGGGGTCGTACTGCTCCCTGAGAGCTCAACCCGGCCTCCGCGCATGGCGAGAGTAGAAGTCGAGAGCGCGCTCGACGCACACGTCGACGGAGTAGTGCTCGAGCGCGCGCTGACGGCCCGCTCGAGAGAGTCGCGTGCTCAGCTCCTGGTCGCCGAGGAGTCGGACGATCGAATCCGCCAGGGCTCGTGGGCTCGTCGGGTCGCACAGCAGCCCGCAGTCTTCGGTGATCACCTCGGGAGCGGCGCCAGAACTGCCGGCGACGACGGGGCGACCGCAGGCCATGGCCTCGACGAAGACGATTCCCTGAGTCTCCATGTGTGACGGGAGGGCGCAGACCTCGGCCGAGGCCATCAACTCGGCCACCTCGCTGCGAGACACCGCCCCGCGCAGATCGATGGCCGCTCGCGTTTCGTTCGCCAGGTGACGCACCATCCATTGACCGAAGCTGCCGCCATCGGGCCGCCGGCTGTCACGCCCGAGGACGATCAGATGGGCCTCTGGATGCTGTTGTCTGATCGGTTCCATTGCCTCGCAGAGCTCGGCGACGCCTTTCTTGGCGGTGAGAGTTCCGGCGAAGACGATGCGTCCGGCGACCGGTGGTTCGTCGCTGGGCCGATAGAGGTCGGTGTCGATCGGATTGACGAGAAGCTCGATCTCGCGACGACCGAGCCTCATGGCGCGTCTGGTGGTCTCGCGGCAGAAGTCACTCACCGCCGCGAGTCCATTGACGCTGCGCAGCGCGATCTGCTCCTCGATCAAGGTCAGTGGCCTGGCCTTCGTGACACCGGTGGCGACCCAGAAGTGGTGGCTGCCGTTCATGCGTACGACCGTTCCTCGCGCTACTGGCAGACAGAGGGCTTCGTTCTCGGGTGCTTCGACGACATCGGCTTCGCCGTCCCGCAACGCTCGCGCGATGAGTCGCCTCGAGGCCAGGATGTCGCGGACGGTGCCGCGCCTGGCGATCGTCTTGACTCGGACTCCCTCGTCGTCGAGCTCAACTTCGCGCTGAGCTCTCGCGAACACCACCGCGCGGTGACCCTCGGCAACCAGCGCCCGCGCCATGGTCTGGGTCATCGACCCGATGCCCCCGTGTCGGGGCTCGATCGTCGGGTATTCGCTGCAGATGAAGCCGACGTTCATGACGTCGAGTTCGGTGTCCGGGGGGTAGAAGCGATCGGGCGGATCGTGCGCGACCTGGGCTGCGTCGCGAGCCGCCTTGCCTGGCGAACCGAGCGCATCAACCGCAGCGTGCGCACGAACGAGCGGTGAGGGCGCCACAGCAGCGGCGGGCTCCACAAAGCGGCGAGGCGATGGCGGACGTAGGCGCGCGCCGCCCAGCCTGGCCAATGGACCGTGTGCAACAGGAGCTCGCCCGGGTGGGGTTCGGGTCTGAGCAGACCGGAGATGCGAGACGGCGACGTCTCGGCCCGCGTCCCACCTGCACTCCTGAGGTGCGTCACGGCTGCCTCGTGATCGAACAGAACGACAACACCTGCCTTGAACAGGCGCAGTCCGAGGTCTTGATCCTCAGCCCGACCGAAACGCTCATCGAAGCCACCGACCGAGTCGAAGATCTCGCGGCGAATCGACAGGTTGCCGCCGGCCAGACCGATGGCTGTTTGTCGGCGACTGCAGTTGGGCGAGCGCACGAGGAGTTCGTGGGGAGACGGTGGCGTCGAGTACTCGGGCTCCGGAGGAAGTCTCTGGCCAGCCTGGACCACAGCTCCGTGGACGGCGCCCAGCTCGGGGCGGTCGTACCAACGCACATGGCACTCCAGGAAGCTCTCGTCGATGATCTCGACGTCGTCCTCGAGAAACAGCAGCACGTCTTCCGTGCACCTTGCCGCGCCACGGTTGCGAGCGGCGGCAGGGCCTTCGGGTGCCGTGTGGATGAGCTCGATGCCGGGCGCGAGGTCCGAGGTCGGTGAGTCGTTCTGGTCGACCACGACGATGCGCTCGGGCGGTCGCTCAACGCCGCTCAGCTGCTCCAGGAGGACCCGAAGTGAATCGGGGCGCCCGAGTGTAGGCACGATCGCAGCGACGCTAGGACGACTGCTCACGAGTTACCCGCGCTGGTAGAAGTCGACTCGAGGCGCTCGACGACGCGTCTGGCCACCGTTGGCCAGTTGGCCGCGGTCTCGACGAAGCTGCGAGCGTTCTGGCACAGACGATCATAGAGCTCGGGCTCGTCGATCAGACGCATGACGGCGGCGGCGTAGGCAGGTCCCCTGGAACCTGGCTCGAGGAGCAGTCCACTGGTCTCGGGTTCGATGGTCGTCAGGAAGCCAGTGTGAGCTTCGGCGATGGTCGGGAGGCCAAAGGCTCCCGCCTCGACCGTCACCAAGCCGTAACTCTCGGCTCGACTGGGGTTGATGAGCACATCAGCGTCCCGGTAGTGACGCTCGAGAGTCGCGAGGCCATCGGGTGTGGCTTTGTCGGCAAACGCGAGCAGGGTAGCGCCTTCAGGCAGGGAAGGCGGATCTTTCGGGCCGACGACTTCGAGCGTTGCGTCGACCCCAAGCGCACGGAGCTCGGTCAGGGTCTCTATGGCCACGTCGAGTCGTTTGTGCTGCCAGTCGATTCCGACGAACAGCATGTGGCAGCGATCGCGGGTTGGTGACGTGCGCGGTGGCGGGGCGGCCGGCACCTCGAGATTGGGTCCCCAGGGCACGACGACAATTCTGTCAGGACAGGTTTCAGGATCGCGTCTGGCGTGCTCGGCGATCCACTCGGCCGGAAAGAACGAGAGGTCCGTCTGAGCGGAGCAACGGTGCTGGATGGCTGTGCCGTGGCGCCTCGAGCGCGAGCTCAGCTCGTTGAACCGAGGGTAGCCGCCGCAGGCGAGGATGGCCTCGAAGAGAGAGTCCGTGAACAGAGCGTGCGGGCATGCAGAATCCACGAAGGCGCCGATGAGGGCATCGTTGGTCACCAGCCAGTCGCCCTGCCAGCCGGCGACGCAGGCCGTTGCGGCGAGGCCTACACGACGGGCGTAGGCCAGGTCGGCACTCGGCTGATAGCGACCGGGAAGCAGTGAGCCGTACAGACGTCTGAGCAACCGCTCGCGGAGGCCCTCGGCGATTGGTCCGGTCGAGAAGGTCTCGACGTCGTGACCCGCGGTTTCCAGTGCAGCGATGAAGTGTGCGAACGATCCGGACCCCCGATGGAGGTCGCGAGCGTCGTAGCGAGCGACGAAGCCGAGCTTCATCGAGTCTCCTCGGCCCGGTCGCTGAGGGCCGAGACGACGAGCCCGCACGCCGCGTCAGTCAGGCCCTCGGTGTGGAGCTGAATGAGCGCCTCTCGTCCTGGTCGGTTGACGTCGGGTCGATCGAGCACTTGCCGGAGCAGCTGGGGAAGCTCGGCCTGCGAACGCGCGAACAGGGCAGCGTCGTTGTCGACCACCGTCTGATAGTGCTCGAAGCGAAAGTGCTTCTCCCAGACCGGGACGCCGTGAAGCGGTGGGTCGGCGACATCGAACGCGAGGTTGATCGTCGGCTTTCCAGCCAGTGCAAAGTCGAGAGTCATGGTAGAGACCATGTTCACACCAGCGGCGCAGTGCGTGAGCAGGTTGGCGAGTAGCCGATTGTCTTCGTGAGTCGGCAGCGCCCGCGTCCAGTTGCCGTCCGGGCGTCGCCACGGTGGTGGTGAGACCGTGACGTTCGAGCGACCCTCGCACGCCCGACGCCAGCGATCGGGGTCGTCCACGGGGGAAGGTCTGACGACGACCTGTGGTGCGGGGCTCGAGGCATCCGTGGCCTCGAGCAGAGCCAGCAGGTGCTCGACGTTCTCCGGGTCGGTGATCGGATCTTCACCCGAGAAGCACACGAGCGGCTGCTCCGGATCCAGTCCGAGGCTGCCTATGAAGTCGTGTCGAGCGGAGCTCAGCGCCGGGTCCAGGTATGCGCCGAACTGCGGCGGTCCGGTGACCGTGACCTGATCGCTATTGATGGCCGGATAGAAGCGCATCAGCTCCTGCTTCATGTGCTCGCTCCAGACCAGATAGAAATCGAATGGTCCGGGCATCCGACCTTTGCTCGAGAGGTTGTCCCAGCTGAAGACGAACGCTCCGGCCGGGATTCCGAGTCGCTTCGCGGCCAGGGTCAGCGCGACGTTGTCCGGTGGTCTCTGATCGGTGCTGAGCAGGACCGTTGGTCGATGCTCCCTCAGCAGCTGCTCCCACTCGCGAGTGGGGGTGCGACCGGCCTGAATCCGAGCGTAACGCTCGTCTCCTTTCTGCAGGGCATCGTGGTCTCGCACCGAGCGGCTCTGGTGCCAGGCGAGACGTGCGGCCAGTGCGGCTCGTGAGAGCTGGCCGCGCGGCGCGTATTCGCTCAGCATCCAGCGCATGCCCTCGGTGTCGCAAACCCGCAGATGGGCCAGTAGAAGGGTGCGCCTCAGGAGATAGCCGCGAGCGCCCTCCGAGAAGGCGGGCGAGTCGACCCAGGTGACCCGGTCGGGGTCGTGCTCCACCTCCTCCGTTAGGCCCGGGCCGAGAGAGTGGAAGACGACGACCTCAGAGCTGTCCGCGGCTTTGGCGAGCAGGCCGCTCTGCAAGAAGTTGCGCGCGGCGAAGCCATGGTTGACGAAGAGACCGATCTTCAAGAGCTGGTGGTGGACGGCTGCACTCGTCGCAGCTTGTTGCGGGCGTCCAGCTCGCTCTCGTAGACGCGCTTGGTGCCGTCGCCGAGGGCGATCTGGACGGTGCGGGCGTCGCGCACGAGTCGCATCATGCCCCAGGGCTCGACCGAAGCGGCCTGGTCGGTGCCCCACATGCTCCGATCGAGGGTGAAGTG
>JANQPS010001096.1 GCA_028285365.1 Thermoanaerobaculia bacterium
GATGGCGACTTCGGGCTCGTAAAACCGTGAGTAGGTGTCCGCGTAGAGCACCACGCGTCCTCGGTGCGCGGGTGGCCTGCGGCTACGATCGCCGAGACGCCTCCGCAGCGGCACGGACGCGAGCGCAGGCAGCGGGCGCCCCGCATCGAGGCCCAACCGACGCTGTGCAACCTGCCTGAACCAGCGCGATCTCTGCACCCCGTTGACGACCGGCGCCAGACGTCCAGAGCCCAGACGGGCCATGATCGGCAAGGCGCCGATGATCCAGGTCCCCAAGGCGACACCTTGCTTCTGATGCCTCATGTGCAAGACCTCGCCCTTGAGCCGGGCCATGTCGACGGCGTTCGGACATTCACTCTTGCAGGCTTTGCACGAGAGACAGAGCTCGAGCACCTCGTTGAGCTCGTCGGAGGCCAACGCATCTGCAGGGGCACCCAGCTGACCGCTGAGTGCGAGCCTCAAGGCGTTGGCTCTCCCGCGCGTCGAATGCGCTTCGTCGCGCAGGGCCATGTAGCTCGGGCACATGGTCCCGCTACCGATCTTCCGGCACGCACCGACACCGTTGCACTGTTCGACGGCGAGAACGAAGCCACCTTGATCGCGGTAACGAAAGCTCGCGAGAGATTCCGACTCTCTCGCGTGCTCCGAGTACCCGTCGGTGCCGTAGCGGAGGTTGCGATCCATGGGCTCCGGGTCGACGAGTTTGCCCGGGTTGAGGAGACCGTCCGGATCGAAGACCCGCTTGACGTCCGCGAACGCGCCCACCAGCGCACTACCAAAGGCGCGCTCGACGAACTCACCGCGCACGAGGCCGTCCCCGTGCTCGCCTGACCAGCTTCCCCCCAGCTCCCTGACCCACTCGAAACAGGTCTCGGCAATTCGCCGCATCTTGCGGACTTCGGACTCGAGATGGAGGTCCAGCATCGGGCGGGTGTGAAGGACCCCAACGGACGCGTGGCCGTAAACCGACACGGGAGTCTCTTCTCGCCTGCAGAGGTCGAGAACGCGCTCGGTGTACTCGGCCAGGTGCTCGACGGGAACACACGCATCTTCGATAAAGGCCTGACCCTTGCGCGGCCCCTTGACGTTGCTGATGAGCCCGAGCCCCAACCGACGCGTCTGCCAAGCTCCCCGCTGCTGCTCGCTGTCGGTGAGCACCGGCCAGGCCGTACCGATCCCCTCCCGCTCGAGCGCCGAAGCAAACGCCGAGGCTCTCGCTTCCGCTTCTGCGCCCGTGTCGCCTTCGAGCTCGACGATCTGAATCGCGCTCGGCTCACCGACAAAAAACCCGGCGTGAGCGCGCGTTGAAGCGTTGCGACGCGCCTCGGTGAGGATTACGTCGTCGAGCATCTCGATCGCCAGAGGATCCCACTCGAGCATGCGCGGGATATGGCGCAGGGATTCGATGACGTCGTCGAAGTGGACGACGCACACCGCGGTCGCCTTGGGCTTGGGCACGAGTCGCACCGTCGCCTCCAGAACGACCGCCAGAGTGCCTTCGCTGCCCACGACCAGATCGACCAGACTCCTCTCTTCGGAATCCGGCAAGAGCGCGTCGAGCGCGTAGCCGGACACTCGCCGCATCACCTTCGGGAAGCGCTGCCTGATCTCGTCGGCGTGACGATCGACGACCTCGGCAACCCCGCGGTAGATCTCTCCCTCGCGTCCCAGCTGGCTGGCGCGACGCGCGAACTCCGACTGACCGAGCCGCTCCAGATCGAGCTCGGTACCGTCGGCGAGTGCGACGCGAAGGGCCACGACGTGATCACTCGTCTTGCCCCACCGCACAGAGCGGGTCCCCGACGAGTTGTTGCCGATGAGTCCGCCGATGGTCGCGCGCGACGCCGTCGCTGGATCCGGCGCGAACATGAGGCCATGCGGAGCGGCAGCGGCGTTGAGTTGCTGCAGGATGACTCCTGGCTGGACCCGGGCCGTCTCAGCTGCCGGATCGAGACTCACGATTCGGTCGAGGTGACGCGAGACATCGAGGACCAGACCACGACCGTGGGTCTGACCAGACAAGCTCGTTGCCGCTCCCCGCAAGGTCACCGGAACGTGCGCCGCGCTCGCCACGCTCAGAGCCTCGGTCAGCTCGGCAGTGGAGCGTGGCCACGCAACCGCGGTTGGACCGATCTGGTAGAAGCTCGCGTCGGTCGCGTGAATGCCGCGCGTGAGCGGATCACTTCTCACCCCGTCGCCCAGGACACGCCGAAGCTCGTCGATCCAGGCGGACGGCGCCGGACTCCCGTCAGCCAGCGGTTGGCTCACCTCCTCGCTCACGAGCCAGCGAGATAGCGCACGAGATCGACGAGGTCGATCACCAGTGATGCGCCCGCAATGAGCAGATAGAGCCCGAAGTAGCGTCGAAGCAGGGGGCGATCAGCGTCAGAGCGCGTGGCGAAGACCCACACCCAGACCGGAGTCCAGAAGACGAGATGGGCAACTCCGAGGAGTCTCGAGTACCCGACTCGCGAAAAGAGCCAGGACATCAACGCCGCCGCGGCAAAGAAGCTGAGCAGAATGGCAATCGGCTGCCAGCGCAGCACCAGCTTTCCACCCTCGCCGCGCCTGACGACAAACCGGAGGGCGACCAGGTGAGTCAGAACGAGGACCATGACCCAGCCCTGAAGCCATAGAGGCTGAGCGGCAATGGCCTCGTTGAGTGTGGTGGCGGTCGTTTCCATGCCCCTACCTTGCGCTCTGCCTTCTGCTCTGACTTCTCGATCGACCTTGGATCTGCCTTCTGCTTGCGGCCGACGACCATGGCGATCACCATTCGAGCGCGACAACAGATTCTCGAAGCAAACCCTCGACAGCACCCCTCGTCAGGGAATTGTCGACAGGGGATTATCGCGCGCTAGCTGCTCTACGTGCCAGCCACCGAGCATCGTGAACTCCTCGCAGACTCCGATTCCCGTTATTCTCTGCTCGCCCCGTTCAGAAAGACACCCTGATGCTTCGCTTCCAGTTCGTGGCCGATGCCTGGCCGCTCATCACCTCTCTGATCGTCTGCGCCGCCCTCGCCGCGCTGGCCTTCCGGAGCCGAAGGCGACCGCTGGTGCAGCTGGCTTCCTGGTTCTACCTGGCTGCATGCTGGGTCACCGTTTGCCATCTGCTGGAAGTCCTGACCGTGGATCTGGCTGCCAAGATCTTCTGGATGGGATTGCAGGTGCCGGGTCTAGGTGCCTGTCTCGTTCTCACGGCCGCGATCACACTGATCACCTGCGAGCGCGACGAGTGGATCGGACGGCCGCAGGTCCGATACTCCCTCGCAGGGTTCGTCGTCCTGATCACCGCACTGGCGTGGTCGAACCCCAATCACGGAGCGTTCTGGCGAACGACAACGATTGACGATGGAGCTTCAGCCGCATCGGTCAGCCTGGGCTGGCTCGGCTACGTGGTGTTGACGATTTGCGCTTTTGGCCTGGTTCTCGTCGTCGCCGGCCTCGCCCGCCAGTCCTTCTCGAGAACCGCCAGCAACCGGCCCCAAGCACAGCTCCTGGCGGCAGCAGCGGCGCTACCGCTCATTGCCAGCGTCCTCGAGCTCCTGGGACTCGACCCGCTGCCTGGGGTGACCAACGGAGTTTTGCTGCTGTTTGTCTCGAGCGCCCTGCTGGCCGCAGCGATCTTTGCGTTTGGCCAACCTGATCTGAAAGAGGCCGCTCGACAGCTCGTCGTGGAGACGATTCAGACTCCCATCGTCCTGCTCGACGGCAGCCATCGCATCCTCGAGCTGAATCCTTTTGCCGAGCGCCTCCTGGACACTGAAAACCAACGCGCCGTCGGTCGTCCGATCACCCAGTTGTGGCCGGGGTGGCCCACCGACCTGGGCGCGAAGTCGGCGTTCGAGGTGAGTCTCTCGAAGCTCGGTGTCGAAACCTACTACTCGGCTCAGCGAACGCCTCTCAAAGATCCCTCCGGCACCGCCCTGGCAACTGTCGTGGCGCTCCTCGACATCACCAGTCGCAAGCGCAACGAGGAGCATCTCGCCGAGCACGCGCTTCGTGATCCGCTCACCGGCATCATGAATCGCCGTAGTTTTTTCGACCACGCCGAAAGCGAGTACCGGCGAGCTCGCAGGCGCGATCACTCCCTGTGTGTCCTCGTGATCGACATCGACGACTTCAAGGGCATCAACGACTCTCACGGGCAGTTTGCTGGCGACGAAGCCCTCAAGACCGTCAGTCGAATCTCCGAGTCCCAGCTACGCGGCGAGGACCTCCTGGCGCGTCACGGCGGCGACGAGTTCATCGCCATGCTCAGCGAGATCGAGCAGGCACAGGCCGCGAACGCCGCGGAACGTCTGCGCATTGCCATCGAGCGCAGCTCGGTGCGGTTCGAGGGTCAGAGTTTCCGCTGCACCGTCAGCATCGGTGTCTCATACCAGTGGCAGGTGCCGAGCGAGGAGGAGCCTGTTGCCGGGATCGAAGCGTTGATCCGCGCAGCCGAAGCAGCCCTGGCCGAATCCAAGACCAACGGTCGCAATCGGGTCACCGTCAAACAGGTCGCCTGAGCCAAGCCGCTTTCGGCGACGATCTCGCGGCCCTGTCCGCGACCAGAGCCCATCTTTTCCCGTCACGCGCAGCCGGTGGCCAACACCGCAGCGACTCCCATCACCCAATTAATACGCCAACTGCTATATTGGGAGACCGGCCATCGAGCGGTGGCCCTTCTATTCGATGAGTCGGAGTTCCACCTCGCGACTCTGGTCAGGAGTCCATTTCATGCCCACGACGAAGACCCCAGGATTCTCCGTGCGCCTTTGCGTTCTCACCATCCTGCCTCTGGTCCTCTCGACCAACATCGCCTTGGCTTCGGAAGTGAACTATCGAGGGCCGACCCTCGTCGTCGACTACGACGGACCGATTACGGTCGACAACTCGCAGTTCGTCTATCCGACTTCCGAGAAGCTCTCGTTTCGGACCGAAGACCATCTACGCGAGAACGCTCCCCATCTGATCGAGCTGCGTCCTGCGATCGACTCGTGGGCTTCGCGATTTGGCGTCCACCCCCGCGTTCTGACTCAGGTGGTCGACGACTTCTTCAGGTCCCGCATGGCTTCACCGGAGGCGCTCGACGAATCGGCTCCACCTCTCCGCTGGACACGGGACCGCGCCGAACAGGTCATGGACCTCGCAGCCGGTCTGTCAATGGTGTTCGGGCTTCAGAAGCCGGGCCAGCTGGCGGCATCCGAGGCCATCGCAGCCGTCAGCGACGCCTACGTGTTCGACGCTCGTTTCGACAACGAATTTGCGACGCCCAGGAGTGCTGCTCCGCTGGCTCCCTCAGGTGGTACGGCGCCGGATCTCTTCGGCTACTTCCAGCCACCCTGGGAGCGCGGCGACACCTGGGTGGCTGGAAGTAGCCGAAGAGATCCGGCGCCGTACCACCTGAGGGGGGCAGCGGAGCAGCACTCCAGGGCGTCGCAAATTCGTTGTCGTAAC
>JANQPS010001107.1 GCA_028285365.1 Thermoanaerobaculia bacterium
GCACGCGAAAGACGCTCGAGTCCGGCGCGAGATGATCCAGCGCTATCGCGACTTTGCCACTCACTACACTGGGGCCTCACAGGCGCTGCGCGCTGGAGACGTCAACGTCCAGTTCCCGGAAGGTTGTTTCCCACCACCCCTACCCTACGTAGGACGAGCGCGAGCACCCGACTAAGGCCTGCCAAGGCCTTCTCGCAGCGGTTCTGGGTCTCTTGCCTGCTTCCCCCATGTGGAGGCGGGCAGCGCTGTGTCTGCTACACGTGTCGACAGACGTTCGAGGGTCCCTTTCTCAACCTCAGAAGCTTCTTCGCGCCCCTGCACGCTGCAAAACCGAGTCACCGACCCTTTCGAGCGACGTAAACCAGTCAACCCTGCAGACGTCGTGCTCCATGAACGTGACACGTAACTCATCAAGCGGAGCGAACTCAGCGCACTGGTAAGCTCTCACCCGTTCGATTCAGCAGCGGGAGTTGCAATATTCCTTCACACGACACCTGGCGCTTCGACGGCTTCGAGCTCGAGCTTGGAAGCCGCTCACTGTCTTTCGACGGGTGTCACGTTCCGTTGACTCCCCGTGCCTTCGACCTGCTCTACCAGCTCGTGCGCCAGAGCGGGGAGGTCGTCAGCAAAGAGGCCCTGCTAGAAGCGGTTTGGGGCGCGGACACTTTCGTCGAATCCTCTGTTCTAACCCAGAACATCTACACGGTTCGCCGAGTTCTGGGCCAGCACGTCGAAGGCGGCGCCAACTGGATCGAGACGTTTCCTCGCCGAGGCTACCGATTCAATCGGACGGTCACGAGCAGCGAACACACCGCTCCCACGAAAGACGGGCACTCCATCGTCGCCCTCCCGTTCCAACCTCTTGGCCATGTCGATGACAGCGACATGATCGGTTTGGCCTTCGCCGATGCCCTCACGACGCGATTGAGTGCCTCGAGGCGCCTGCAAGTCCGACCAATTGGCGCCACTGTTCCCTTTGAGGGCGCGGACCGCAAAGACCCTGCTGCGATAGGGGACCAACTTGGCGTCGACTTCGTCGTCGATGGGACGGTTCAGCAGTCCGATCAGAGAATCCGAATCAACGTTCGACTCGTCGACTGTTCACGTGCCACCTACTTGTGGGCGGACTCGTTCGACTTTGATCGCAGCGACCCACTCCGAGCGCAGTACCAGCTTGCCCAAACGGTAGGCGATCGACTGCGTGCCAAGCTCTTCCCCAACGAGCAGCAGAAGCAGTCCGGTCAGCCCACGTCGGATCTAGGCGCCTACCGAGCCTTCATGAAGGGGCGATTCTTCTGGAACAAGCGCTCCGCCGAAGGCATCAACCACGCCATTGGCTACTTTCGTGAAGCTACTGCCCTCGACCCGCAGTTCGCAGCCGCTTTCGCGGGATTGGCGGACTGCCACGTGCTCCGTCCCTTCTACGCCAACGAGCAGCCGTCAGACGCCTTTCCCGAGGCCATCACAGCGGCTACCCGAGCCCTCGAGCTCGACCCTCTGCTCCCCGAAGCCCACACCGCGCTTGCCTATGCCAGGTTCTTGTTCGACTGGGACTGGTACGAAGCCGAAGCCGGGTTCACGAAGGCGATCGAACTCAACCAGAGCTACGCCACGGCACACCACTGGTACGCCTATTTGTTGGCCGCTTCGCTGCAATTCGAAGAGGCAAGAGAGCACATCCGAATGGCGTCGGACCTCGACCCATTGTCTCCCGTGATTGCCGCCGATGTTGGTTTCATTCAGTTCTTTTCGCGTCAAGCCGACGACGCGGAGACCTCCTATCGACACGCCCTCGAGCTCGATTCGTACTTCGGCTACGCACACTTCGGGCTCAGCCTCCTCCAGGCTTGGCGGGGACGCCTGGACGAGGCCGTCGATCACGCGAGGCGAGCCGTCGAGTTCTCGAACGCCCAAGACTCGGCACATGCGGCTCTGGGCTACTCCCTAGCCCTCTCGGGGGAGCACGAGGCCGCAGAGGGGATTCTCGAGGACCTCAGACAGCGAGGTGCCGCAGCAGCAGGTAACCAGGCTCTCGTGCTGGTGGCACTCGGCCGCCTCGACGACGCGAGTGTCGCTTTCAAAGTGGCTTTCGACGAGCGCTCGCGATTCGTCGCCGTCTCAAAAGCCTGGGCCCTCTTCGATCCTCTCCGCGAGCGCCCCGACTTCCAACGACTCCAAGAGCGGGTCGGACGCGGCATGGACCTGGCACCAGCTCGCTAAGCTCTGCTGAAAGGCAGAGTACGTGCTCGATTCATGTGCCAGCCATGTGAACCGGCCATGTGAACCGGCCACGTGAGGCAGGACGTCGCGCTCGATCACGTGCCACCCACTTGCGAGGCTACAAGGTCACGTAACAAGTGACGTCGTTGAAACGCCACGAATTGCATGAGCACAAAACGGTTCCCCATCGCACCTCGTCGCAACACGCCCGGCAGCCCGCCGAGGGTCTGGCCCTGGTTCGCCAGCGTCGTCCTATCTGTAGGCCTCACCACATCACCGACGGTCGGTGCCAATCTTCTGGACTACGTCGAGTCGGTGAGGAGCGGAGCGGCGGTCGTGTACGTCGCGCAGGTCGAGCACGTTCACACAGAGCCACACGAACGCCATAGCTACCTGCGTGCCCAAGCTCGGCTCGAGGTTGTCGGCGTGTTTCGCAGCCAGGAAGAAACACCCCCTGACACCGCAACCATCAGCTTCTCTTCCTACGACGAGGCCCACCCACCTCCTGTTGGCGGTCACTTCTACCAGCTGACTCCAGGCGAGCGCGTGCTGATCTTTGCCGATCGATTCGACGCATCACTGGGAGCAAGGATCAGTCTGATGTATCGGTCCGCACACCGCCCCCTAGAGGACACGGCTACGGAGCTCCGCAAGCAACTCATCGAGATGTCGGACGACGAGATGGAGCTCCACCGCATCGACGAGTCGGACCGTGTCAGCCAACGAGAGCTCTACGACCGTATCCTCTCTTTTCTGGAAGTCTCGACGAATGAGACTTCGGCTCACGAGGTCCGCTGAGTCAACTGAGCCCGGAAGGTGTCAGCCCTGCACCTGGCACCTGCGGCGCCACACCTTCGAAGAGACCGATCCACCACAACGAGCCGGCCCACCGCGCCGGGCCTCACTGGGTGGGTGCCAGCCACGTGATCTCCGCCCTACCTACGTGCCAGCCTCGTGAGGCCAGCTCTACTCCGCCCGGCTCACTCCAGGCAGGAGGAAACCATCGGCTCGAGCCGCCCGCGGAGGGTCCCGAGGGTCACGAACGCAGAGTCGGCACAACCTTGAGCAGTATCGGTGTTGTAGAGCAGCCTGTCGTAGAGCTCCTGAAGGAGCGTAGGCGTCATACTGCCCAGGGCTTGTCCGGAGCCGTCCGAGGATCTGTTCGAAGAGCTTGGCACCTCGACGCTTCGCCCTGCTGAGCTTCTCGCGCACGTTCCGAAAGGCCCCGAGCCGGCCATAGCTCTCGCGAGGAGTGGCCGCCTGTTCCCGAATCTGACTGTCGAGGTCGCCGGTGACAAGCGGTTCTCGACCTGGGACGTGACGGTCGGTGCCAGCTTGACGGCGCGGCTGCTCAGCTTCATGACACCTGTTATCTCCCGAAGACTCGCAACAACCCGCACCGGGCATCTGGCCGTCGCGCTATTCTCTCCCGAGTCGACGTCACCCCAAAACTGGAAGCTTCCCGCGATCTCGCCTTCAGCTCTGACACAGCATCGCGAAGGCATAGCGAAGAAGGCTCGCATAGCCAGGAGAATCCGTGGCTCACGAAAACCAGGACCGCTCTATTCCCGATCCCGATCTCGTTCGCAAGTTCTCGTTCACCGTCTGGAGCTACAAGATGGGCGAGATGATCTCGCTCATGGTGCACCTCGGCGATCGCCTGGGGCTGTATCGGACGCTGAGCGAGAGTGGCCCGGTCACGGCTGGGCAACTCGCCGAGCTCACCGGCCTGAGCGAACGCTGGCTCCTAGAGTGGCTGCGGGGCCAAACCGCTGCCAAGCTGGTCGAGTATCGAGGTGACGACACTTTTGAGCTCACCGCTGTCCAGGCTGCCGTGCTCGCGCAGGAAGACTCTAGTGCCGCCTTTGCCTGTGGAGCTTTCGGACCACCGTTCGAGCCTGGCTTCATCGACAAGCTCGCCGACGCTTTCCGCACGGGTCGTGGATTGACGTACGACGAGCAAGGCCCCATCACCGCTCACCGCACCGAGAGAATGCTCGGACCGTGGACACGCACCATGCTCGTGCCGGTCATCATCCCGGCGCTCGAGGGAGTCCTGGCCAAGCTCGAGAGCGGAGCAGAGGTCGCCGACGTCGGCTGCGGTGCTGGCGTCGCCGTGCTCGCCCTGGCCAAGGC
>JANQPS010001109.1 GCA_028285365.1 Thermoanaerobaculia bacterium
TCTCCGTCGAAATAGCGATTCGCCGCCGCCTGGTTGACGACCGTGACGAGCCCCGCTTCGGCCGTGTCGGCGACTTCTAGGACGCGTCCCTCGACGAGCTCGATCTGCATCGTCCGAAAGAACTGGTGATTGACCGGGCGCAGCCAGGCCACCGGATTCTGGCCAGGCTCGGGCCGTGGCTCGCCGTCGATGAAGAAGGCGCTGTCGCCGTCGAGTCCGGCAAGAGCCAACGCCATCGTGTGAGAAACCGAGTCGACGCCCGGCAGAGCCTCGAGACGTTCGACAGCTTGCTGGGCGAAGGCGATGCGCTGGTCGCGCTCCGGATAGTCGGACGACGGCAGGCTCACCCGTGCCGTCAGGACGTTCTCCGGGTCATAACCCAGGTCCTGGTTCACCAGCTCGAGCAAGCTCCGCCCCAAGAGAGCAGCTCCGACGAGCAAGACGACCGCCAGACCCACCTCGGCTACGACGAGAGCACCTCGCAGTCGTCGGTTCTCCACGGCCGATGCACCCGCGCGAAGAGTCGGCGCCAGGCTGCTCCGCGCAGCGCGCAACGCTGGAACGATGCCGAAGACGAGACCCGCGGCCAGTGAGATCACCAGGGCAAACAGCACGACCGGAGGGTTGAGGCCCACCTCTTCCAGACGCGGCAGACCACCGACCTGAGAGGTACGCGCCCACCGAATCGCTCCGGCAGCCAGACCCAAGCCCAGCAAACCGCTGAGCGCAGCCAGGAACAGGTTTTCAGTCAAGAGCTGACGGATCAGGCGGCCTCTCGTAGCGCCCAGCGCTGTGCGCACGGCCACCTCGGAACGGCGTTTGATGCCACGCGACAGCTGCAGGCCAGCCACGTTGGCGCACGCGACCAGAAGCACGCAGCCAACAGCCAGGGTGAGGATGAGAAGCGGGCGTCTGATCTGACCCGTGACCCGCTCGTGCAGCGGAATCACGTTGAAGCCCACGTCGCGCATGCTCGGATGGTCCTGTGCCACTCGAACGGCAAGCGCCGACAGTTCTGACTGTGCCTGATCGACAGTCACACCTTCCGCGAGTCGACCGACGACCCGCAGGTTGACGCAGTTGCGACCGCAACTGTTGGTCGAGTCGACGCGAAGTGGCGAGATCGCCTCCGGCTGCCCGGCCACCGGCATCTGAAACCCTTCCGGCAAGATCCCCACGATCGCAAACGACCGTCCGCTCAAGTCGATGCTGCGTCCGATCGCAGCCTCGACGCTGCCCGCAACCTCCTGCGCCAACGCAGGGGAAACCACCACCACCGGCTCGCTCTGCGCGAGATCGTCGCTGAGCTCGAATCCGCGTCCGTAGATCGGGCTCTCCTGGAGGACTTCGAACAGCGTGTGGGCGGCCACTGCCCCATCTAGTCGGCGAGCCGTGCCGTGACCGGTCAACGTCGGCTGCCAGCCACCTAGCGCTACGAGCTCCTCGAAGCTCTCCGTCTGCGTGCGCCAGTCGTTGTAGTTGTCCCAAGAAGCCCATTCGTCAGCTGGCCCGTCGAGTTTCGTCAGGTCGTGCCAGACCGTCATCAGCTCTTCAGAGTCCGGATAGTCGAGTGGGCGGAGCAATGTTCCGTGAAACAGCGAAAAGATCGACACGTTGGCGCCAATCCCGACGGCAAGCGTCAGCACGACGACGGTCACGGCCAGCGGGTCACGGAAGACGGATCTCAGGGCAAGGCGCAGGTCGGCGAACATCGGTCGGTCTCCTAGACCTCGGAGTTGCTTGGGGAGGGGAAGCGTTGTCGGGCCTGTTCTCCCTTCAAACGAGAGGACGACGACAAAGGTTCAAGGGACTTGTCGGCGCTGAGCATCAACCAGGGACTGCACGTTGACGCCTGCGTCGAGTCGGACCCCGCTACACGGACGAGCGATCAGCCACCTTCCGGTTGATGGCCTGCCACGACGACTCGTCAAGTCGGCATGTGTTCGCTAGCATAGAGCTCTCTCTATGAGTGGTGACATGACGGAGAATCAAGCGGCAGACCCGGTGCGGGTCAGACAGCTGGCGGAGCGCGGAGTTGCGCTCTGTCGTGAAGGCAAGCTGACCGAGGGCTACGAAGTCCTCAAGAAGGTGGTGCCCTACGACGACGGCACCAAAGAACTGCCGGGGGTGTACTACTCGTACCTCGGCTATTGCCTCGCCGTCTACGAAAGCCGATACAACGAAGGCATCAAGCTCTGCCAGGCCGGTGTCGATCGCGAGTTCTACCAGGCCGAGACCTACTGGAACCTCGCCAGGACCTACCTGCTGCTCGACTCGCGTCGCAAGGCGAGCGACGCCATCAAGAGAGGCCTGCGGGTCGACCCGAACAGCGCCCTCCTGCGCTCTCTGCGCAAGTCCATCGGCGCGAGAAAACGTCCCGTCATTCCCTGGCTCGCTCGAGGTAACTGGCTCAACCGGATGCTCGGCAAGGCACGCCACGACTGGAACAACCCCAAGATCGGCGAACAGAGCGACGAGGACCAGGCGATCGAGAGCGGCCCACAGCCGACCGGTCGGCATCCCTGACGTCACCGGGACTCTTAGCAGCGGGCGTGCTCATACCCCGTCGCGCCGGAATACGGGCGTCCCTGCGGCAGGTAGGAGACAGCAGGGACGGCTCTCGCTACCATACGCCTCCTCGAGCCGGCCAGCACGCTCGCCTGGCTCCATTCCCCCACGACAAGCACCCCCGCGAAAGAACTCCATGTCAAGAGCCTTGATCATCGTTGCCCTCTCTCTTCTCGCCGTAGCGGGAGTCGTGGTCTACGCTTTCGCAAACGGCGATCGCTTCACTTTCATCCCCTCGGATCTGGCCTACGAGTACGAGTCCCAGTTCGACCGTCGCCAGCAGCTCAAGCAGGGGTGGGTGCTGGCCGAAGTGAAGCGCAACCCGGACAAGCCATCGCGGTTGACCCACTTCGTAGAAGTTTCGCCCGAGACCGCCGGCGAGCTCCTCATGCTCAGCAACGCCCAGCGACGGCGCGAGGTAGCGGAGGTCGCCTGCCCGAAAGCGGACGCAAAGATCTGGGAGAGTCTCAGCTCCAGTCAGGACATCGAAGTGGAGATGGTCTCTGACAACGGCACCTTTGCCGTCGTCGGATGTCGCGGCCAAGTCCTCTGAGGCAGCCCTCTCGTTCGGTCAACTCGAGGCCACCGTTCGAAGGCCACCAGCCTCACGGCAGTCGATAGAGCCTGTACGTCGACGCGACGTAACCGTGATCTTCGCCCTGCCGGATCCGGTTCCAGATCTCTTCCAGCGCCAGAGCTTGGCTTCGCCTGGCGTCGTAGTTGCTCAGCTCTTGTGGTGTCGCCGCGAGGATCGCGGGCACGTACTGCTCCACGATGACGTTGACGAGCATCCATCCGGAGCCCGGGTCCTGGCCGGGAACGAGCATGCGTGCACCGTCGAGGTAGGCATCGACGATCTCCTCACCAACTCCGGGATGCAAGACCCCGACCTGCTCGATTCCCCGCCGCTCGAGCGCCCGTGCCAGAGCCAAGTAGTTCTGCGAGTACTCGAGGTTGCCAGCCGAGAAGGCGAAACGGGTCGGATTGGCTCCACCGAGCCACCAGGTGTTGGTCGCCGACATCCATCGAGGCGTGAGCAGCGCCGTCTCGAGCGCGAGGACGATCGGGAGCACCAGGGCAATCCGCGGTAGTCGACCCACGACCACTGCCAAAGGAAGCAGGAGTAGCGGCAGGACCGGCAGCAGATGGCGATATCCGATGTTGTAGGACGAGGCCACGGCAAATCCCAGATAGATCAGCACAGTGGTCCCGAGCACGACGAGATCGGGTCGTGACCATGACGTGACCACCCTCACGCAGTCGGCGCACCTCCACAGACCAACGACCAGGATTGCGATTGGGATCTTGACCAGAAACAAGACCGGGAAGTACCACCACCAACCTGCCGAGCGCATCGATCCGAAGGCAAACGACGGATAGATCCCATCGCGATTCTGAATCCTGATGCCCCAGAAACCCACTAGCCACTGGGTGACGCTCGGCGACATCTGCTCGAGTCGCTCGAACGTCTCCCGCATCGGTAGAAAGCTTTCCCCAACCACCAGCGTGGCGCGCCCCTCGACGTATTGGGCGAGTGCCTGTTGCCCGGTCTCAGGGTCGTAGTGGCGATTGGCCAGACCGTACGACCCAGCAACGATCACTAGAGCCGTGCCGCACGCGGCGCTCAGGAGCCCGAGTCGCACGAGCCAGGTCCTGGGTGCCAGGAGGACCGCGACGAGCACACTCGGCGCCAACAACACGGCTGAGTACTTGCTCGCGAGGCCGACGCCCCACGCGAGCCCGAGGAGCACCGACCAGCGCCAGGCCTGCTCACCACGCGCCAGCGCGCTTCCCAGAAGAACCACCGCGACATAGGCCAGCGCCGCCGCTGTATCTGTCTGGAGAATGGGCAGGTTCGCGACGACACTGAAGCCGAGGCCCACAAAACTCGTGAGCACCAGGCCACCCCGCACCCCACCGAAGTATCGCCCCAGAAGAAAACAGCATCCGAGCAGCGGCACCACCAGGGTGATCACGAGCATCCAGCGACCGGCCCGTACCGCCCACAGGAGGTGCTCGGAATCTGCGTGCACGGCTCGAATGGCACCCAGCGACTCTTCGGGAAGGATCTTGCGCTCGAGCAGCGGCGTCGATCCGAGGCTCACCGGCAAGGCCTGGATCAGCTTGACCAGTGGGGGGTGCTCCCAGTTGACGAGGTTCTCGCCCCACCTCATGGCCTGATGCCCCGCGATCAGGTGAAGAGTCCCGTCTCCGGTCGCAGACTGTCGCTGGATGGCGAGCGCCTGAACCACGAGGATCGTCACCAGCAAGGCGATCCAGACCCGTTGCTCGAGCGCGGAGAGCGCTCGCCATGACGTGGCCGTCTCGGATGGAGACGCTCCAGTGCTCGGCTGTCGCTCACCCGGCGGCGTCGTCGTCCCGTTGGGATCGTCTGCCGCGCTCACTCGACGTAACCCAGCGAGCGAAGTTGCTCACGAAGCGCGTCACTCACCTCGAGTGTCCCCACGGAACGTCGATGATCGGGATGCCAGGCCTCGATCGCTCGCAGCAGGTTGCGAGCGGTCCGTCGGTTGTCGTCGAAGACGTTGGTGAGCTCCCCAGGGTCGTTCTCGAGATCGAAGAGCTCATAGAGATCGCCATTGACGCCCGGGTAGACGACCAGCTTCCACCGCTCGTCTCGAGCTCCCCACACCCGACGGAGGCGCTGGAGCTCGTATCCGCGATCGGCAACCCGTGCATCGTCTGATCGTGCTGCAGCAAAGATGGTCTCGACTTCGGCGGCGTCCCCTGGACTCGCCCCACTCGCCCCACCGGTCCCCCCTGCCTGCAGCCCGGGAGCCAAGCTCTTGCCCGAGAGATCCATGCCGGGCTCCGTCAGCCCGAGGAGCTCGAGCACAGTGGGAAAGAGATCGACCAGCGAGACGAACTGCTGATAGCGACCAGGCTCGACTCGAGGCCCCGCCACGAGCAAGGGAATCCGAATCTGCTCGTCGACGACTTGCGCACCGTGATCGAGCTTGTGGTAGCGCTCATCGAGGCTCTCGCCGTGGTCTGCCATGACGATGATCAGTGTGTTCTCGGGCACCGAGTCGATCAACCGCTCCGCCAAGCGGTCGACGCGCCGGATCAGCGCGTCGTAGCGATCGACGTAGTGCTGGAGGTCGCGGACCTCGACACCGTCCTGAACCAGCTGCTGGTAGGGGGGAATCCGTTCCAACACGACCCCGCTCGGCGGACTGTCGAAGGGCTCGAGCTCCTCCGGATCCGGCTCGTACGGGCCATGGGCGTCCCAGAAATGGGCAAACAGGAAAAACGGCTGACTGGTCTCACCAGCCTCGGCAGCACCCGCTTCGGCCAGCCAGTCGAGCGCGCGTTCGACGGTGGTCCGCCCGTCGCGACGTCGCCCCTCGAAGTCGTCGTCGTAGCGCTCGAATCCCTGGTCGAGCCGACTCGCTTCGGCCTTCATCGGGGCTCCACCAAGGAATGCACCCGTCAGGTACCCCTCGGCCGCGAGGTGCTCGGCCAGGGTCAGATGTTCGCCAGCGAGGAGATGACCGTTCACCTCGTTGCCATGCTGGTGCGGGTAGAGACCCGTGAACACCGTGGCGTGAGCCGGATTGGTGTTGGTGTCCTGGGTGAAGGCCCAGTCGAAGACAGCCGCCCGCTCGGCAAATCGGTCCAGAAACGGAGAGGTCGGCCGGTCGTAGCCGTAGACGCCGAGATGATCGCGGCGAACGGTGTCGAGCGAGATCACGACCAGGTTCGTACGCTCCCCCTCAGCGTCCCCCGAGGGAGCGCATCCCGATCCCCAGCTGACCGCCAGCAGGGTGGCAAACAGACGCCAGGCCAGTCGAGCTCCTGGCGACCGCGCTGTCACTCGCCGCTCTGCGAGAGGTACGCCATCAGGTTCTTGAGGTCTTGCAGGTCCATCGTGTCGAGTAGCCCTTCCGGCATGATCGACGTTCGGGCCGGCTCGCGCGTGGCAATGCGTGACTTGCGGATCTTGACGCGCTCGCCGGTGGCCGTGATGAGAGTGAGACGGGCACGTCCCTCGTCGACGACAAAACCGCTGTGGAACGTTCCGTCGGCTAGCTCCAGGTCCACTCCCTGATACTGGTCGGAGATCACCTTCGAAGGATCGACGATCGACTCGAGGATCTCGCGCCGACGGAAACGCTTGGTCACCGTCGACAGATCCGGACCGCCGCCACGCCCCACGTCGCCGAACACGTGGCAGTCGGCGCACCGCGCCCTCTGGAACACGAGCGCTCCCTTCTCGAGATCGTTGCCCTCGTAGGCCATGACGTCGTACTCGAAGTACTCGGCCAGCTCGTCGAAACTGAACTGAGTGAGCACCGGCTCCTCTGGAGGCTCGTCGTCCTCCACGCTCCTCATCAAGGCGGCGGCGCGCTCAGCTCGCGCACGATCTGTTGCCTCTCGATGTGCAACGGCAGCCTCGCGCTCGGCCTCGGTGGCCAAGGC
>JANQPS010001110.1 GCA_028285365.1 Thermoanaerobaculia bacterium
GGTTCGGGTGGCTACCTCCACCCCGCTCCGATCCAACGGATCCGTCTGAACAGACCTCGTCGCGCCATTGAACGCGATGCCAAGGCTGGCCTCTCGCGCTCCCAAGCGGGACTCGGCAAGCGCCGTGGTCATGGGCACGAGAACCATGCTGAGCGATAGCGCATATCCAGCCAGATAACGACGTCGAGGATCTGTGGCCACGCGCCGAATGGCCAGGTAGCAGGTTCCCAGAAGTGCTATCTGCCAAGAAGAATGAGCTACCGCGAACCCGACGAGCTCGACGTGCTCCGCCGTCATCTTCGCCTCCGCCGGTCCCGGGAGTTACCAGCATCTCGACTCTTGCGACCCGCCTGGCGCAGTTGGGCGATCGTCTCTTCGATCTCGTCCAGCTCATGCGCACTCGCTGGTCGGCTCGAGAGGGCGTGCAGAACCAGTCGGCTGGATGAGCCCCCAAAGGCCCGATCGAGAAGATCCCCGACCAGCCGCGTGCGCGTGTCGTCACGGGATACCGCTGCCTCATAGCGATGTTTACGCTCGCTCTCGTCGCGAGAGACCAGCTCTTTGCTCAGCATGATCTGCAGGAGCTTGAGCACCGTCGTGTATCCGGGTCGATGAGGCAGCTTCGCGACCACGTCAGCGACGCTCGACGCGCCGTGTTCCCAAAGCACGTCCAGAATCTCGAGCTCCGCCGACGTCGGCTCCGGCCGATCACCCCGTCGTCGATTGGTTCGATCTCTCATGCAGACAATCTACGAAACTCGTCGTAGTCTGTCAACGAAGATCTTCGTAGAAACCCCTCGTCAAACTACGAAACCCTTCGTCCGGGTTCCCTGGCACCTCCTACGAAGACTTTCGTCGGGGTCCCTGGCACCTTTGTAAACGGCTGTTGAGGTTGGGTTTACATTCGTTACAAGTGCCTTGCTCGCACTTGATGACCCCTGGCACTCCCCCGCCGTACCTTCTCGTGAGCGACGCAGGAATGCAGCTCGAACAGACACTGACCAATCCACAGCCCAGGGTGTCCACACCCACGGTGGCTGACACGAGAAAGGACGAACCATGAAGACGACAGCGACCAACCGCACACGCAACCTGGCGGCCGGTCTGATCCTCACTGCACTGTTTGCGACCACGCTCGCAGCCCAACCGCCAAGGCGCGGCGATCAGCAGCGCAGCGAGGGCCGAGGTTTCGGCAGGCTCGTCGAGTTCCTCGAGCTGACCGAAGACCAACAGGCTCAGTGGCAGCAGATCCACGAAGACCATCGCGCGGCCACCATGGACCTGCGGGATCAGATGCAGGCCAACCGTGAAGCCCTCCGAGCCGAGCTCGAGACCGAGTCGCCGGATCCGACGACCGTCGGCCAGCTCACTCTCGACGGTCGCGACCTCGCACGCACCGTCAAGCAGTCCAGGGAAGACCTCAACGACCAGCTCTCGGGAACACTGACCGAAGACCAGAGAATCCGCTGGGAGGCCTTCAAGGAGGCTCGGCCGGAGCGAGGCAGGGGTCCCGGCCGTCGCTCCGGGCGCTCTCGGGGCTGAGGAGTCGACTCTCCTGACGCCGATCAGCGGCGGGTAGGTCGCGACGTCTCTGACGGCAGACCTGCCCGCCCGGACCCGCCTCGAGACCAGGCCAAGAGCATCCGGTGTCGGCGTCTTCCCAAACCCAGGCTCACCTCACAACCAACCCACCAGCTATGGTGGGTTGGTTCGTTGAATGGACGACGCGGACCACCCAGCCTCGTGAACACGCAGCTCAAGCCCAGCACCTTCCTCTTGCCCGTTCTCTTGCTGGGCGCCCTGTTGGCTATTGCCACCGTCCAATACCGATGGATCGCCGAGCTGGGCAAGGCCGAGTCGGACAGGCTTCGCCAACTGACTCAGCGCGGTGCTCAAAACCTCATCCGCGAGCTCGACGCCCACATCTGGAGCCTCTTCGAGCACTTCGCTACCGCAACTCCACAGACCGTCGACGATGCGGTCCAGGCCTGGCGACTGGACTCCACGTATCCCCAACTGCTCGACTCCGTCGTGCTCATCGACGAGGACCAGGCACGCCGCTGGGATGAAACCGGTCGGTCGTGGCAGCCGACCGAGCTCGACGGCAGCCTTTCGGAGCTGCAGCGACGCATATCTCGCCTGCAGCGCTTTCGCTGGAATCGCCGCGGCTCTCCGCGCCGATCCGGTCAACCAACGCCGGATGCGGGCGGGCCAGGACCGGGACTTGGCACACCGGACTTCCCGATCCTCCTCGCCGAGGTACCGGCCCTCGTTCGTATGACCAGAGGCGCGGACTCTCGAGACGCGAATGGGCCGCCCGCTACCGTTCTTGCTCTCGTGATCGATCGCGCCTATCTCGAGGGCGACTTTCTGAGCTCCCTCGTCGAGCTCCACCTCGACCTGCTGGACACTCCCGAGCTCACCGTACTCGTGCGCGAGCTTCGCGAGCAGGGACAGGTCGTCTGGCCACAAGACGTCGCTCCTCCCGTCAAGCCTCCCACCTGGCAAGGACAGCTCTTTCGGATCGGTCCTCGTCGCCCAACGAGGTCGCTAGACGAGTCGCGAGATGCTCGAGACTCCGCGACCGACCTAGACATCAGGCGTCGCCCCCGCCGAGGCCGCGGACCGGGCTCGCTCGGCCCGCCACCCGCAGCGTGGTCGATCGAGCTCAGACTCGACGACGGCGCGTT
>JANQPS010001136.1 GCA_028285365.1 Thermoanaerobaculia bacterium
AGCTCGACGAATCGTGGCTGGCAGTCTTCCCCTGAACGCCGACGACAGTCGAGGTAGCTCAAACTCGAACCGTCGCCATGGAACTTCAGGTCCAGGACCGCTCTCGTCGTGGGATAACCGTCCAGCTCGACGAGATCGAGCTCGTGAACGAGATCGGCCGTGCTCACCTCGTAGACGACCACTCGTGCGCCGTTGATCACGAACGCGACGCGCTCGCTCTCGGCCGACCAGGCGATCGCGCTGCACGATTCCGTGTCTTCTCCCAACTGGCGCAGCTCGACGTGATCCCACAATGCCGTCAAGGAGGGCTCGGTCGAGGCGAGCCTGAGAGTCTGGTTCGGAGGATCGATCGAAACATGGTTTTCGACGTAGGCAACGTGTCTGGCGTCAGGAGAGACCACCATGACTCCCCGCTCGAGACCGAGGTGGTAGGCCAGCTCGCCGCCACAGGCAAGCACCGAGGACAGTGCCAGGACGACAGCGACCACGCGGCTCTGTTTCATGATCTCAGCTCCTGTGCCACGCCGTCGCCAAGCTCGTAGTAATCGCCCTTGTCAGCGACCCAGATGTGCACGGCCAGATGTGTCTTCGTGGGTTTCTCGAACGCTCCCATGGCTACCGCGATGTAGTCCAGACCAACCGGGTCCCAGAACAGCGACGAGCCACAGGTTGCGCAGAACCCCCTCCGCGCCTTCTCGGACGACTCAAACCAGCGAACGCTCTTTCCGCCATTTACGGTCAGGCGATCGCGTGCCACGTTGGTCGACGAAAAGACGTGGCCGGACTGTTTGCGGCACTGCGAGCAGTGACAGGCGTCGGGGGCCGCCAACTCCTGGTCGACCTCGAAGGTCACGACACCGCAGAGGCATGAGCCTTTGTGCATCACCGTTTCTCCTTTCGGACACTCAGTCGTACGGAGGCGGACCACACAACGTTTGAGATTCCGAGGGACTGATGCACGACGCGCTGACCCGCGACCTGGACGAGGCCCTCAGATCCCAGGCTCGACGGCAGCTCTTTCGACGATCACGAACGAGAGATTCGCCGGCACCGGGATCAGCAGAACCGACTCCGATCCCCATGGGGCTCGCCCCCTCCGCGCCGCGACACCTATCGATTCCAGGCGGCGAGCCTCTTGCTCGAGATCCGGAACCGAAAACACCAAAGACGCGCTGGCGTGCTGATCGTCAGCCGGCCCGCTGGCTCCGCGGTGAACGACCAGTGGGAACCTCCCTCGCTGGACGAACGGCAGCGTCTCCGGCAGGTAGGAGCGGGTGGAGACCTCCTGACCGAGCTGTCTCAGCAGGCCCTCGACCGGCTCGATTCGAGGCACGCGAATGCCGACGTTGAACGGCTGAACCTCCGAACCGGGAGCCAGTGAACGACCCTGGATCGTCATCAAATTGAAGCGATTGCCGGATGGATCGCGCGCCAGAACCCCCTCACCGATGGCATTCGGCTCGATCGAGCCACTCTGGCCAGCGTACCTAGCGATCCGCGCGGCACTCCCCTCCAGATCAGCGACTTCGAAGTTCGGGTAGATACGGGTCTGCCTGCCCGGGCCCGTTTCGCGCGGGCCACCAGGGTGACGGTAGAGAATCAACCTCAGCTCTCCCAGCCCAAGGACGCGAGCAGAATCCGAGAGATCCATCTCCTGGGTTCGAAGAGTGAGAGCCCTCGTCCAGAAGTCTTGCGCGACGTCGATGTCGCTCACCGGCAAGACGACCGCCCACGTCTTCGGGAGATCACTCGAGACGTGGCCTGCACCGTCATCGTCGGCGGCCACGATCGACGGCAGACAGAGCAGCGACAGCAGAACGCTGCAGACGGACTTAACACCTGCTCGCCAGCTGACCTCCACTGCCCCGACACTCGAGTAGTCCACGAGACTCGTTGCGTTACTCACCACGTCCACCTCCTTGATCGATTCGACGAACTTCCACAGATCCCCCACGAAGCAGGAACGGGCAGGTGGCCGCAAGCGCGACGACCTCCTCCTCGGACACTCCGTCGACACGGAAGAAGCCAGCAACCCTCGAGCCTTCGGCTGCTTCGTTCGCACGCGACGACAGTCTGCGGCCTCTGCCGTTCGGCTCCTCGAGCGTCCAGCCCGTCTCCGCCAGCCGCTCGCCCGTGACTCTCAGCCCCTGGGACTGCAGATCACCCAACCATGCCGCCATTCGCGAGACGCTCGCGCGGAGTGCCTCATCGTCAGCCGGAGGCTCGCCACCTCGAAGGAGCAGCAGATAGCTACTGTCGGCTGGCTCGTCGACCGTCGGGACGAGAGGCGCCGCCCGACCAAGCAGAACACCCACAAGAACCAGAAGGGCCTTTTCTCTTCGATGCCGATGGTAAGCGCTATCTCGATGCCTGCGGCGGTGCTGCCGTGTCCTGCCTTGGTCATTCCGATGACAAGGTAAA
>JANQPS010001146.1 GCA_028285365.1 Thermoanaerobaculia bacterium
CGATGGTGACGCCGTCACTGTTGCCGCTGGTGGCACTGTTGCCGGCGTTGTCGGTCGCGACGAGAGAGGCATAGAGCATCTGTCCGTCGGTCGCGGCGACGTCGGCCGTGGTCTGGCCGGTGACGTCGACGATGGCGACGTCCGAACCCCCTGGCGCGGTTCCGACCCGCAGCTCGAGGCTGGCGACGCCGCTGGTCGCGTCGGTGGGTGCCGCCCAGCTGAAGGTCGCCGGACTCATAGTGAAGGCACCGGTGTCGGTCGGGGTGCTGATCGTCGGGGCCAGGGTGTCGATGGTGATGCCGTCACTGCTGCCGCTGGTGGCCATGTTGCCGGCACCGTCGACCGCAACGAGCGAGGCGTAGAGGGTTTGGCCCTCTGCCCCAGTCACGTTGGCCGACGTCATGCCGGTGACGACCAGGTTCGCGACGTCCATGGCGCCCGGGGAGGTTCCCACGCGCAACGTGAGCGATGCGACGCCGGTTCCGACGTCAGTAGCCGCTGCCCAGGAGAAGCCCACCGTCGTGCTGGTCGAGTACGTGCCCGTGTCGACGGGCGTACTGACCGACGGGAGGATCGTGTCGATCGTGTAGGTCTCACTCGTGATGAACGGCAGACCGTCGATCTCCGCAGCCTCGCCGTTCTCGTCGAGCACGCCGGTCGAGTTGACCACGTCGAGGTTCAGGGTACCGGTTCCTGAGAAGCTGGACAGCGTAGCCGTCCACGACGTCGTCGGTGTCGCTCCGACGGCCGCTACCGTGTCGATTACCGCCGTTCCGGTCAGTCCAGCCGCTCGGGCCGAGAGATTGGTCGAGCTGAGTCCCGAGATCGGTGAGCTCATCTCGATGGCGTACGTCACAGTGGTGGCGTTGGTAGCGGCGTTCGTCGGAACCGAGCGCGTCACGCTCGTGACCGTGAGACTGCCGCCGAACTCGAAGGCACCGATGTCGAAGCCGACGCCACGCGGGCGCGGGGTTCCGTCGAAGTCCATTGCCGAAGCCGGGGCGATGCCCGTGAAGTCGAGCCCCTGGTCGATCGCGGGGGAGGTCTCGCTGGGGCGGTAGTTCTTCACCTCGTAGCTCGCGGTGCTCCCGATGGTCGAGAGCCTCGTGTTGCGACCCGCGATGGTCAGAGACGTCGCCGTGTTGGAGACGATCTGGTAGTGGAGGCTCTGGCTGGCGTCGGCCAACACGACCTCTCCGATGAGCGAACCGTCAGTCGGGAAGGTGGCTCCGGTGTCGGTGAGCACCGCCCGATCGTTGGTGACGACGACCGAGGTCCACTGACCGCTCGGGCTCGCGATGAAAGCTGGGGACGGGTCACCGCCCACCGTGCCGGACTCGGTGATGATGCCGTCTGCGCCGACGTTCGTCGCATTGCCGTTGAAGAGCGTTTCGGCCAGGGTGAGCTCGGCGCCGGCGGAAGCCTCGATAGCCGTTCCGCTGTGGCCTTCGACGATGCAGTTGCGCAGGGCGGCTTCGGGGTTGTTGACCCAGATGGCGTCAGCCTGGGTTTCTGAGAAGTTTTCGCTCAGGACGCACTGCGTGACGTTCAGCGTCGAGGGGTTCCCGACCCAGATTCCACCGCCTCGTTTGATGGCGTTGGTGCTGCCTCCCTCTGCTCGATTGCCGCTGACGATCAGGTTGACGAAATCGTCGTCGGCGTTGCTGAGATAGATGCCTGCTCCGTTCTGGGCAACGTTGCCGCTCACCCGCGTGTTGACGAACACACTGCTGTTGTTGATGTTGGCGCGGGTCGAGTAGATTCCTCCCCCGCCGCTGCCTGGGGTCTCATTGCCGTAGAACGCCGTATTGGTGAACGTAGACCTGTCAGAGTATCGCCAGATCCCACCTCCGGCCGACGTGCCGTAGTTGCTGCGGAAGACCACATTGGTGAACGAGCCGGTTGTCTCGCGCAGGAATGCCGCGCCGCCAGCGAAGTCCGCTTGGTTGTTCTCGAAGATGGCGTTGGCCACCGTCGGACTGCCAAAGACGGCGAGCAGGCCACCGCCGCTACGGCCGTCGAGACCAGAACCGTTGGCGTAGCCGTCGCGGACCGTGAAGCCGTCGAGGACTGCGGTGGAATCGACACCGCTGGCGTCTACCACGTGGTAGGAGTTGTCTGAGTTGTCGTCAGAAACTCCGATGTCGCCTGAGAGAACCGTGCCGTTGGTCTCCGGGTCAGGATTGCGCTCGCTGCGCGTGGTTTCCTGAGCGCCGCTCAGCCCCTCGAAGCCGCCGTACACGGCAACGCCCGAGAGCATCCTGAACGTTTCGTTGACGTCGTTGGACGTCGACGGGTAGTAGGTGCCGTTGGCGACCCAGATTTCGTCGCCCGAGATCGCCGCCAGTAGCGCGTCTCGGAGACTGACAAAAGCGTTGGCCCAGCTGAGCCCGCTGCCGTTGCCCGTAGCATCCGGGTCGACATAGAGGAGCGACGAAGAGCCACGCTGGCGCTCGTGAGCGCCCATGTCGACGACCGGCGACGATCCGATCCCGGTGTCGCTGACTTCGAGGATGTCGGTGATGCGATCGAGGTAGCCGAGATCGAGCGTGAGCTCTTCGGGCACTCTCGTGCTGTCACCGGCGTCGATCGCAGGTGAGGTCATCGTCAGTCTGAAGTCGTCGTCGGCGGTACCGAACGTGTTGTCGGCTCCGTCGGCGTCGACGAACAGCGGATCACTGTTGATATTGCCGGTGCCGGTGAAGCCTCCCTCGATCAGGGAGTACGTTGCCGTGGTGTTGCCGCTGCTGTCGTCGATCGCCGGGGTCGTGCCGCCTGAGGTGTTACCCCAGATGATGACACTTGCGAGGTCGACGCCCGCGCTGTCGTTGGTCGCGAGACCACCACCCTCGACGAGGGCCGTGTTCCCGGTGATGGTGACGTTGATGAGCGTCGAGATGGACGAGCCGATGGCCCAGAAACCGCCGCCATTGACCGAGGATCGGTTGCCGACGATGGCGCCACCCGCGAAGGTGAAGCCGCCAGATCCCTCCACCGCGATCGCTCCTTCGAACTGCTCGTTGTTGCGAGCGGTGACGTTGCGGAAGGTTGCGGAGCCGGCCGAGATCAGAGCTCCGCCGCCCCGTCGGTTGGTGACCGAGTCGTTGGCCGAACCCTCTTCGATGACAAATCCGTCGAGGACCGGGCTACCCGCCGTCACGCTGACGACGTGGTAGGCGTTGTCGCTGAAGTCGTCAGCAGCTCCGAGGTCGCCGCTGAGGATCGTTGGGTACATTGCCCAGTTGCGCTGCGCCCGGTCGGTCTCGGTGCCGTTGAAGCCGCCGTAGATCTCGACGTCGGCGAGCTCGAACGTGGCGTCACGGCCCGAGGGAGAAGTCGGCAGGTAGGTTCCTTGCGCGACCCAGACCTCGTCGATCGACGTGCAGGAACCGGTACCGATCAGGTCGAGCGCACCTTGGAGATTCGTGTAGGCGTGAGTCCAGGTCTTGCCGTTGTTGGCGCCGCCTGCCGCCGCGTTGACGTACAGAATCGGCGTTGGCGGGCAAGGGCTCGTGAAACCGGCGCTGACGTTGATGTTGCGACTCTGGTCCGTGATGGTGAGCGTCGGAGTCCGACCGACGATGGGATCTCCGGTGCCGGTCGACGGATCGACGTCACTGTCGGTGGCGTCGTCCCCCTGATCTTGCGGGGAGAACGAA
>JANQPS010001150.1 GCA_028285365.1 Thermoanaerobaculia bacterium
TTCAGCTACATCACCGACTTCGGAGGGAACACCAACTGGGTCAAAGAGGCTCGCTGGGTGGAGTCCGGTCGGGTCTTCACGTCGTCGGGGGTCTCGGCCGGCATCGACATGAGCCTGGCGCTGATCGCCAGGTACTTCGGCATCGAAGGCGCGCGCATGATCGCCTCCATGACCGAGTACGAGTGGAACGAAGAAGCCGACAGAGATCCGTTCGTGACGAATCTGGACCTCGCCATGCCGGCGATCGAGGGTATGAAGAAGAGGGTGGCGGAGAGTGATGATCGGTGAGTCTCAGAGACTAGATGTGGACAGGGTCTCGCCACGACGGCCATGATCCGACCGTCCTATCGAGTAGGTCGGGATCCCTTCGACAGACTCAGGGCAAGCTCTTCGCTCCGCTCAGGATGACATTCTGAATAAGTGATCTTGGGTGCCGCGCCACAACGGCAGCGCCACGTGGTGACGCGAGCGCCGGAGGTTTCGGTTGCACGACGGCGTGTCGCCACGACGGCCATGCGCTGGCCAGCCCACCAAGTAGGTCGGGGTCCCTTCGACAGACTCAGGGCAAGCTCTTCGCTTCGCTCAGGATGACAACTGCGTTTGATCGCATTTGATGAGCCACCGACGAGGCCATACTTGAGGCCCGAGACGCGGCACCGATCGGATTTTGGGGATCGCACCCACGGCAGCGCCATGAGTCAAACGGCGGGTCCTGTTCGCATGCAACAACGGATAATTTGAGTCCCTCGGCTACTGAGTCACGCTCGACCATGCCGAGGTGTTGCCGGACTCGAAGCTGTCGGCGAACAGGACGACGAACTCCAGTTTGACCACGTCGAAGTAGACGTCGAAGTCGCCGCCGCTGGGCTCGCTGAGCAGGAGGAAACAGTCCGCTGACTGCGAGGTGGCGGGTGCCGCCAGCTCATCTGCCAGGTCGACGAAACTCCCGGCAGTGTCGGAGACTGCGGCGGTCTCGCCGACGGTGTCGAGCTCGGCTCCCGTGCAGCTGGCGGCGTTGTAGAAGGTGCACGCGCGAGTGAGCGAGAGAGCCACTCCACCCGTCACGCTCGCGCGCATCTTGACGCTCAGCTGGTACGACGCGCTGTCGGAGAGTGAGCTCACGCACTGGCTGCCCACGAAGGTGGTGCTGGCGGTCAGGTTGGTGACCAGGGCCGAGCCGGAGTCGAGCGAGTCTTCGTGGTCGACATCGCTGCGCGTGATCTCGTTGGGGTCGGTGCTGACGGCGGTCCAGCTGCTGAAGTCACAGTCGAAGTGACCGTTGTCCAGCAGGTTCTGACTGTCGACGCGGAAGTCCTGGCTGAAGTCATCACCGCCGGTGCCGTTGCCGTCACCATCGAGCGCGTTGCCAGCTTCGTCCAGGATCTCGTCACAAACGAGCAGCGTGTAGCGGTCGTCAGGCGCCAGACCGTCGAGACTCAGCGTTGCGGTCAGTGACCCGCTGTCGTAGCTGACCGAGTTGATCGTGAGTACGGTGTCGTCACCGGCTGGCGCACCGTTGCAGACCGTGGTCTGGAAGCTGCGATCCGCTCCGGCCCCGACGACGAGGTAGTTGGCAGGGTTGGTGACGTCGTTGGCACCGCCGTTGCCCGCAGGATCCTGGACTGCTTCACTGAAGGTGACGTCGAACGCTCGCACCGGGACGTTGGCCGCTTCACAGACCGCAAGGTCTCCGTCTCCCGTGTCAAAGTCGGTGTTGATCTGGGTCACGGTGGGTGCGGTCGTGTCGGGGTTGGGAACGACGACGCTGTCGGAACACTCGTTGTTGGTCTCGTTGGTCTCGAGCTCCTGTGCCGTCGAGTCCACTCCACACGTTCCACCGGCGCGAGGATTGTCGAACGTGCCGAAGGTCGTCGCGGTGGTCGGAATCTCGACGGTGAAGAAGCCACCCACGGCGAGCGTGACTTCGCCGCCCGACGCAGTGCACACGAGGTTGGACGACGTGATCGCGCAGTCGACGGTCCCGCTCAATCCGCTGGGGTTGACTACAGACGGCGACCCGTAGTCCATGCCGCTGTCCGGCAGACTGTCGATCACGACGGGAAACGGGTCCGGAATGATCGCGGCAGCGCCACCGACGTTCTGGACCAGGATGGACCACGTGAACTGAACGTCCTGGGTCGGAGTGCCCAGGACATCGTTGGTCTTGGTCGCCGTGAGATCGGGTGACGGATTGACGACGACCGAGTCACTACAGCTGTTGTTGCCTTCGTCGTCTTCCACGATGTTGTCGTTCGGGTCGACCGAGCAGGAACCACCCGCCCGCGGGTTATCGAACGTTCCTACTGCGCTCGGCGTGGCTGTCGTCTGCACTGTAAATGAGCCACCGCCGGCGGCCACGGTCACCGAACCGTTGGCGAGGCAGGTGAGGTTGGACGACAAAATCGAGCAGTCGACCGTGCCCGTGACGCCCGACATCGCGCTGATCATCGTGTTCGAGTAGGTCATGTTGACGTTCGGAAGCGTGTCGCTGAGGAGCGTCTGACCGCTACTCCAGGTCGCCTCGGTGTCGCCGCCGTTGCTCACCTGGATCGACCAGTCGAAAGAGCCCTCGGCGAGCTCGAGAGCACCACCAACGTCGTTGGTCTTCGCCACCGTCAGGTCCGGGCCGGTCTGACCGGTGGTGGCAACCACAGAGTCGCTGCAGGAGTTGTTGGTTTCGTCGAGCTCGAGATCGTTGCCCGCCGGGTCGGCCAAGCAAACGCCCCCTGACCGTGGATTGTCGAAGGTTCCGGCCGTCGTGGGAGTGGCGCTGAAGCTCGCGGTGAAGCTACCGCCCGAGCTGATCCTCACCTCACCCGCCGCGCGACACGCGAGATTGAAGGTCTCGATTACACAGTTGACCGTGCCGGTCATACCGCTCGACGATTGCGAGACAGTCCCGTAGGTCATGTTGGCGTCCGGGAGAGTGTCGCTGAGGAGCGGGAAACTCGACTGGAGAACGAAGTCTTCGCCACCGTCGTTTTGGACCACCAGCGACCAGGTGAACGCCTCGTCGACCGTCGCGGCGCCTGTGACGTCGTTGCTCTTGGTGATGGTGAGATCGGGCGAGCTCGACACCGACACTGAGTTCGAGCAGGAGTTGTTCGTCTCGTCACCTTCAGCAAGGACCCCACCCGGATCGACCGAGCAGCTGCCGCCGGAGCGCGGGTTGTCGAACGTGCCGACTACAGTAGGAGTCGCATCGACGTTGACCGTAAAACCGCCCGTGGCCGAAGCGAGCGTCACGGTGCCGCCACTGGCAATGCAAGTCAGGTTCGACGTCGCGACGGAGCATGAAATGTTGCCCGTGCCGGAGATGTCGTTCTCGTTGGTGACCGTTGGGCTGTCGTAGGTGATGTCACTGTTCGGCAGGTTGTCGGAGAGGATCGTCTGACCGGAGCTGAACGTCGCGTCCGTATCTCCCCCGTTGGCCACGGCGAGCGACCAGGTGAACGCGCCTGCGCCAAGCTCGGTGCTGTCCGAGACGTCGTTGCCTTTGGTTACGGTGAGATCCGGGCCCGTGGCACCGGTGGTGACGGTCACCGAGTCCGAGCACGCGTTGTTGGCTTCGTTGCTCTCGGCAATCGCGAAGAACGGATCGATGGCGCACTGTCCCGCGGTGGGATTGACGAAGACACCTGCCGAGCTCGGGGTGGCCGAGAAGCTCACGTTGAACGCTTGCCCCGCATCGAAATCGACGTTACCGCTGATCGTGAAACACGCCAGGGTGGTAGAGGCGTTGATGGAGCAGGTGATCGACGAATCGAACGGGCTGGACACGCTGACAGCGCCGTACGCGATGTTGCTGCTCGGCAGGTTGTCGACAAACAGAGGAGGCCCAAAACTGAACGTGGCCGTCGCATTGCCGATATTCGCGACGGCGATCGACCAGGTGAACGGAGTGTCCACCGTCGTCTCACCGCCAACGTCGTTGGTCTTGATTGCTGTCAGGTCAGGCTGCTGAGCCAGTGCAGCGGAGGCCACGAGTGGGACGACGAGAAACAACGCAAGACGCTTGATGGACAACATGGAGTGGGCCTCTTGGGAAAGGAAGGGCAAGGAGACGCGTGATCGAATCCACGGCGAGACAACACAACCGTACCTGAACAGGGGCTGGTCACATGAAGAGTGGCGAAATCCGGCCCGGATTTGCGTCGCACAGGATCGCCGTGACGGAGGCGTCCTAGAATCTGCGCCATGGTGCCTCGAGATTCCAAGAGTTCCGTCGCGGCCTTCTGGCTGACCGTCTTGCTGGTCGTCTTGCTCGCGCTCGTGGCAAGCAGCGTGACACCCGCACAACAGATCATCGAGGTGGGCGACCGCTCCCTGAACTGCCTCGACGACCCTCACTGCATGAATCGCATCCATCCGGCGATTCCCATGACCGCGCGCGCCAAGCCGGGTGACACCATCGTGTTTCACACTCGCAACGCGTCGGACTTCGACCTCGACCCTGACGCACCCCGCGATCCCCGCGCCGGCGTTCCCGGCTTTGGCAACGTCCACCCGGTGACCGGGCCCGTCTACATCGAGGGCGCCGAGGCCGGTGACGTGCTGAAGGTCAGGCTGCTCGACATCGCACCTGGCCCCTGGGGCTTCACCGTCATCTCACCCGCAGGCTTCATCAGCGACCAGATCTCGGGCCTCCGGGTCGTGTGGCATCTCAACCGTGAGTTTGCAGTGTCCGACGACCTCCCCGGAGTTCGGCTCCCCAATCGGAGTTTCCCGGGCATCGTCACGGTGCTCCCTGGCCAGGAGCAGCACGCCGCGATGGCACGTCGCGAAGCCAAGCTCCTGGAAGCCGGGGGCACCGTCAATCCCCCGACGCCGAGCTTTGCCGCACCCGAAGAGATCTGTGGCCCTGAAGGCTCACACCCCGACGAGTGTCTGCGCACCATTCCGCCGCGCGAGCACGGCGGCAACATGGACATCCGTTATCTGCAAGCCGGCGTCTCGATCTACCTCCCCTGTCAGCTGGAAGGGTGTGGCCTCGGCATCGGCGACCTCCACTTCACCCAGGGTGACGGGGAGGTGTCGGGAACAGCCCTGGAGATGGATGCGACGGTCACCGTGACGACCGAGCTCATCAAGAGTGGCGGCCAGCTGCCGAGAGGACCACATTACGAAGGCCCCTCGACGCTGCTCGACATCCCATCGCGGTCTTTCTACGCGACCACCGGCTTCCCCCTCAAGAGCGAAGGAGACGTACCGCGCGACATGGCCTATCTCGAGTCGCCCAAGGTCGCCAAGCTGATGAATCTCTCCAAAGACATCGCGCTCGCCGCCCGCAATGCGCTGCTCGAGATGATCGACTACATCGTCGAAACCTACGGCTACACGAGGAGACAGGCCTACATCATCGCCTCGGTTGCCGTCGACCTGAGAATCGCTCAGCTGGTCGACGCGCCCAACGTGGGAGTCACGGCCATCCTGCCGACGGACATCTTCGTGGGTCGCGAGTAGGTTCCTGGAGACTCGGCCTCCTGGCGCCAAAGACAGCCATCTTCGGCTGCCCTTCCGACGTCGGCCGCGAGACTGCTCCCGAGCACCACTCCAGGCCCTGAGCTCGCACATGTTGATAGCTTGGGCGCGGATCCTGATTCCAAGGGGCTGCGAAGCGTGACCTCCTCCGCGTGCCATCTCTGCGGCACTCCACTGCCGGACGCCTCCACACCGTGCTCGCGCTGCGTCTTCGATCTCGTCGATGAGGTCGACGACGAGCGCGAGCCCACACGAACTGCGCAGCACAACAGTCGGTCCGAGTCGATTGACGACGTGGATGAGACTCTCATTCGGCCAGAGAGCGACATCGACGACCCCGTGCCAACCGACACCGGAAAACAAGAGGCGCTCTTTGGAGGCGACGAGGTGGGTGGCTACGTCGTCGAGGGGCTCCTCGGCGCCGGCGGCATGGG
>JANQPS010001160.1 GCA_028285365.1 Thermoanaerobaculia bacterium
GCGTCATCGAGCTGAGCCACGACATGACCGCGCGCCACCTCTCGCCCCTCGGGTGCGTCGAGCTCGACGATGATGCCCGGGATGTCGGACGCCACCGTCGTCGTTTCGGGGGAGCGGAGTGAACCTACGGCGGTCACGTCCTGAGACTGCGCCTCCCTCGTCGCAGTATCGACGAGCACTCTCGTCGGCGGCGGAGTAATGCGTCCGGAACCGCTGCCGCCACCCTGTGGAGCCTGTCCGCCGCAGCCAGCGATACCCCAAAACATCAACCCGAGCAGTGCTGGCGTCAGCCAGCGCACTGGCTGTCGCCGAACAGCGCTGGAAGCGCGGCGGCGAATCATTGGCTCGATGCTCGTCTTCGGGGATCTCATGGCGCTAAGGTTCGGTCAGCCGCAGTAAGTCGGATGCTGAGCGTCATCGTGGCTCGAGAGCCTCATGGCTCGAGAGAGAGGGTCGTCTGGATCGTCAGCGCCAGCGGGCACCCATCGAGGCACCCAACGGCGAGACTCCGACACTATACGCCCCAGCGCCTCCAGTCGCCATCCATCGCTCGTCCTCCCACGACCCGTCGAGGGAATCCCGCAACATGAGCCCATCCAAGCGCCAGAAGTCCTCCAAGAAGAAGAAGCGGAGCACAGCTCCCGGACCCGGGGCGACTGACTCCTCGACCGCCAACGCGACTGCGAGCGAGCAGGACGACCCGAACGACCCCGGCTCCCGCTCGCATACCAAGGGACTCAGCGAGCATCTCTTCGTTCCAGTCGACGGAGCGTCGACCAACCTCTTTCGCGTGGTCTTCGGGGTCGTCATGGGATGGAGCAGTCTCCAGATCGCGCTCGGCGATTCGATCGAGAACCGTTTCCTCATTGCCAAGACGCAGTTCAAGTTCAGTGGCTTCGAGTGGGTGACGCTGCTGCCCGAGTCCGGACTGCGAGCCGCGGCCTGGATCCTGGTCTTCTCAGCCCTCGGCATCGCGCTCGGGCGTTTCTCTCGGATCTGCGCTGGAGCCTTCGCGGTCGCCTACGGCTACTTCCTCATGGTCGAAAAGGCGCACTACAACAACCACGACTACCTCATCTTCCTGCTCGCATGCCTGCTCGTCGTCGTCCCCGAACCACGTCGTTCGAAGGCCTGGGGTGCTGGCGCCATTCCTGGATGGGCTCTCTGGCTGTTGCGGTTCCAAATCGCAGTCCCGTACTTCTTCGGCGCGATCGCCAAGATCAACTGGGACTGGCTGGTGCGGGCAGAGCCAATGACCACGTGGCTGAGGAGTGGGGGCGCCGACGACTTTGGTTTCGCGTGGCTCAGGTCCACGGCTTCGGCTCAGTTCTTCAGCTGGAGCGGGTTCTTGCTCGACCTGTTGGTCGTACCTGCTCTCTTGTGGCGTCGCACGAGGATCCCCGCATACATCCTGATCACGATGTTCCACCTGATCAACTCACAGATCTTCAGCATCGGAGTCTTTCCGTGGCTGATGATCGGAGCCACCACGCTGTTTTTCGACCCCTCGTGGCCTCGAAGACTCAAGCTGGCAGCTGGCTCCTTCGAGCCGCGGACTGTTCGCTTGGGTGAGACACAACGTCTCGTGGGAACCGCGCTACTCGCGCTCTGGGTCGGCGTCCAGTGCCTGCTGCCGCTGCGCCACTGGCTCTATCCCGGCCCTGTGGACTGGACAGAGGAGGGCCACACCTTCGCGTGGCGAATGAAGATTCGCGACAAGAGCGGGGAGCTGCAGTTTCTACTCGTCGAGTCCGACGGCACCCGGACGATCGTGCAAGACGCCGAGCGCATGTTCACGAAAGTGCAGCGCGAGATGATGCGTCACGATCCGCAGATGATTCGCCAGGCTGCCCACTATCTGGCCGAGAGGCTGGAGGAGGCCGGTCGGCGCGGTTTCGAGGTGCGAGTCCTGAGCTCGATCTCTTTCAATGGACGACCGCGCCAGCAGTTCATCGACCCTGAGTCCAACCTGCTCTCTTTTGACGAGAATGACTCGGCGCGCAACTGGATCGTTCCGCTCCAACCAGCACCCTGACGGATTCGGGGCAAGCTCACCGACGGGCTAGCTTGGCTTCAGCCGGCCACGAGTGACTCGGTTGCGTCCAGCGCGTTTGGCGCGATAGAGCGCCTGATCCGCAGCCTTGAGCACTTCCGACGCCGATCGTCCGGCTGCGCTCTGCGCGACTCCGATGCTCACCGTGACCCTCCGGCTCTTCCTGGCGGCGGACGACTTGCCGCGCCTCGAGCGACTCTTCCCGGAGCGGGCTCCTCCCCTCGGCGTCGTGCGCAGGCCAAAAGGCTCCTTCGCAATGAGCTCACGAAGCTCCTCGAGTCTCTCGACCGCCTCACCTTGGTCCGTCGCAGGCATGACGACTGCAAACTCTTCGCCGCCGTAGCGATAGGCACGACCGAAATCGATTCGAGCGAGTCGAGCCCCGACCTTGCGAAGCACCTGATCGCCCACGTCATGGCCGTAGCGATCGTTGATGCGCTTGAAGTGGTCGATGTCGACCATGGCCAGGCTGTAACCACCCCGAAGGGCCGCCACCGAGTCGTTGAATGCCCGGCGCGCTGGCAAGCCGGTCAGCTCGTCGTGATACGCCAGACGAAAGAGGATCCCGAGCAAGAGCACGACGGCCAGCGCAGCGCTCAGCCACAAGAAGGCGGTTCCCTCGTCAGCGGGGCTCCAGGACAGTACGCCGGCCAAGGAGACGATGAGGGCGAGCGACGGGACGTCGAGCCCGCGGCCCCTCGCCCAACGAATCAGCCAGGGAGTCATCCCCAGGGCCACCAGGGTCCAGCCGAGCACAGCCGGACTCACGTTCTCGGCTAAAGACGCCAAGGCCAGCGACAAGAGGCGCTCCCAGAAGAGAACCGTGGAATACCCGAGGAGCTCGGCCGCCAGCTCGAGGCCCACGACCAGCGGGACGATGAGCGTTCGCACATTGAGCGCCGAGCGCTCGGGCAACCAACCGACGACCAGAAGATGCGTCGCAAGACCAGCAAAACCCACGAGATGAGCGGCCCGCCAGGACGTAAGGAGCAGTAGCGCAGCCACCAAGAGAAGACCCGCACTCCTGATCTGGCGAAACACCAAGGCCACCACGACACAAACCACCAGCGTCGACCGAGGCACGATTTCCGGAAGCGACGACAGCACGTCGCCAGCCCGCGGCACGGGCGCGCCCGCTGGCGCCAGCAGCCCGAGAATCCACAACGAGCCCAGCACGAGGAGCCAGCCACTCGTGCCTGCACGTCTCAACCAGCGAAACACCATCGTCGCACGCAGCTGGCTCGCCGAATCGCCGGGCCGAGGCGGCCATCCGGCTCCTCAACGAATCGACCAGCTCAAGCCGTCGTGCTGAGCCAGTCCAGCGTGTCGTCGAGGGCCCCTTCGAGCTTGTCGAACAGCTCGTCGACCTGCGCCTCGGTGATGATGAGCGGCGGACAGATCGCCACCGTGTCGCCGAGCGGCCGCAAGATCAAGCCGCGCTGCTCGCAGAACCTGGCGCACTGGGCGCCGACCCCTCGCGCAGGATCGAAGGGCTTCTTCGAAGCGCGATCTTCGACGAGCTCCGCCGCACCGATCATCCCGACGCCTCTCACTTCACCGACGAGATCGTGCTCGCCCACCTTGCAGAGCCGTTGTTGCAGATGGCGCCCCACCGTTGCCGCGTGCTCGTAGAGATTCTCTTCCTCGAGAATCTCCAGATTGCGAAGTGCCACAGCGGTGCAGACGGGGTGAGCCGTGTAGGTATAGCCGTGACCGAAGATGCCGATCTTGCGGCTCGAGTCGACGAGGGCTTCCTCCATGAACTCCGGAATGAGAACCGCGCTGATGGGCAAATAGGCGGACGACAATGCTTTGGCAACCGACATCGTGTCGGGGTTCATACCGAACGTCTCGGCTCCGAAGACGTTACCGGTCCTGCCAAAGCCACAGATCACCTCATCGTCGATCAGTAACACGTCGTGCTTCTTCAGGACGCTCTGGATCTTCTCGAAGTAGGTCCTGGGCGGAACGATGACTCCGCCGGCTCCCATGACCGGCTCGGCAATAAAGGCCGCCACGGTCTCCGGCCCTTCACGCTCGACCAGGGCGTCGAGATTTGCAGCCAGCCGCGACGCGAAGTCTTCTTCGCTCTCACCGTCCTCGGCGCCCCGGTAGTAGTGCGGGCAGTCCGTATGCAAGACGCGCTCGATGGGCAGGTCGAAGTCGCGATGCTGAGCTGGGAGACCGGTCAGGCTCGCCGCGCCGAGAGTGACTCCGTGATAGCCCCGCTGCCGCGAGATGATCTTCTTCTTCTCCGGACGGCCCAGCGCGTTGTTGGTGTACCAGATGAGCTTGATCTGCGTGTCGTTGGCATCGGATCCGGAGTTGCCGAAGAAAACCTTGGTCGCGTCGAAAGGCGCCATCTCCTTGAGCTTCTCGGCCAACCTCACCGCTGGCTCATGACTCTTGCCACCAAAGAGGTGTGAGTAGCTGAGCGAAGTCATCTGGTCGTAGGCAGCCTGAGCGAGCCTCTTCTCTCCGTAGCCGAGCGCCGTGCACCACAGCCCAGCCAAGCCTTCGAGATACTGGCGACCTTGCCGGTCCCAGACATAGACGCCTTCGCCCCGATCGATCAACAGTGGTCCCTGCTCGCGGTGAGCAGCGAGATTGGTCGCCGGGTGGAGTACCGAAGCAACGTCTCGTGCTTCGAGGTTGCTGGTCGCGCTTTCAGTCATGTGTTGTTCCTCGACTCGATGTTGACAACGAAGAGTTCCAGCGTCCGAAGGGGCCCTCGAAACGCTTCCACCAACTATCGCCCGGGAAATCCGAGATCGACGCCGCGATCTTTCGGATCGGGCCATCGACGCGTGATCACCTTCTGGCGGGTGTAGAAATGCACACCCTCTTGACCGTAGATGCCATGGGCTCCGAACAGCGAGCCGCGCCACCCGCCAAAAGAGTGAAACCCGACCGGCACCGGAATCGGAACGTTGACACCAACCATTCCGACCTCGATTCGCTGCTCGAACTCTCGAGCCACGCCGCCGTCGCGAGTGAAGATCGCGGTTCCGTTGGCAAAAGGGCTGGCGTTGATCAGCTCGATCGCCTCGTCGAACGATTGACACCGCAGCACACACAGGACAGGACCGAAGATCT
>JANQPS010001164.1 GCA_028285365.1 Thermoanaerobaculia bacterium
TCGTCATCGACGTCTTCGCCCGGGCCATCGTCGGCTGGCGGGCGTCCCGGTCGCTGCAGACCGACCTCGCGCTCGATGCCCTCGAGCAGGCGCTCTACGACCGAGGGGAGCCGCTCCTGGCGGAGCGGCTCGTGCATCACAGCGACAGGGGCTCGCAATACCTGGCGTTGCGCTACACCGAGCGGCTTGAGGAGGCGGGCATCGTGCCGTCGGTCGGGAGTCGCGGTGACTCGTACGACAACGCCCTCGCTGAGTCTGTCATCAGCCTCTACAAGACCGAAGTCATCCGCAAGAAGGGACCCTGGCGCGGACTCGAGGACGTCGAGTTTGCCACCCTCGACTGGATCTATTGGTACAACAACCAAAGACTCCTGGAGTCGATCGGCTACGTGCCGCCCGTCGAGCACGAGCTCGACTACTATCGCCTCCAAGAACAAACCCCCGCTAACGCGGGACTCAACTAAACGAGTCTCCGAAAAACCCGGGGCGGTTCACCCTGTGTGAAGCTGGCTTGATTCTGGACGTGGCCGACTCGCTGCGGCCGATGTCCGTAGTGAGCGCCACTCCGGCGCCTGCTAGTCAGTTCAAACCAGTTGAGCGCGAGTGCGGTTCGAGGGACTGTGGTTCTCACCGAGTCTCAGGCAATAACAGTAGACGGCCCAGAATTCCGCGCTCGCGGCCCTCCGCTCACCGTTTCGGAAGCAACCGAGATCGTCGGCGGCCTCTCCCGAACTTCCAAGATGCCTTCGCACAGCTGGGGCATCCCGGCGGCCAACTGCCACGTCGGCGGCAAGCTCGTTCGAATCCAAGGCTCAACCTGCCGCGGCTGCTACGCGCTGAAAGGCGCTTACCGCTGGTCGGCGGTTGAGGCGGCCTACCAGCGACGGCTCGATCGATTCGAGGATCCACGTTGGGTCGACGCGATGACGTTGCTGGTGAACTGGCAGGCTCGAAAGAACGGCACGCCCTACTTCCGTTGGATGGACTCGGGAGACCTCCAGTCCGTCGGGATGCTGGAGAAGATCGCTGGAGTAGCGCGGCGGACGCCTGAGATAGCCCACTGGCTGCCGACGCGGGAGATCGCGATCGTGCGCCAATATCGAAAGAAATCCGATGTGCCCGAGAACCTGACGATCCGGCTGTCCTCATACTTCGTCGACGGTGATCCTCCATTGCGTCTTGGGCTGCCGACGAGCACGGTACACAAGGACGCCGGGCCGAAGGGGCTCGAGTGTCCAGCGTATGAAGCGAAGCCGGCCTCCTGCGGCGATTGCCGGGCGTGCTGGGATCCGAAGGTGGTGAACGTGAGCTACCGCTTCCACTGACGGATCGGGGCTAGCGCACTTTCTCGAGCTCGCTGAGGCGTTCTTCAAGTAGGTGAGCGAGCCGCCTGGTGCCATCGACGTATTCCTGAAGCCAGGCCATGGCGGGCTCCCACTTGCTCCTGTACTCATCGGCCGCGGACCCTGCCTGCTCAGACATGAGCTTGATGAAGCTCGAGTTGGCGGCCTCGGCCCGACCCTCGATCGCGGAGATGTGGCCATTCAATACTTCGAGGTACTCGGTCAGACCCTGGCGAAGTGCGTCGACGTTCAGGTCACCCATCGAGATACTCGCGCGTGTGACGTAGGTCGGAGACGAGCTTCTCCAGCAGCTCTGGGCCGACGTGATTGAGGTAGCGATGCATCTCTTCTTCGAGCTCGGCCCAGATCGCATCGTACTGCTGTCTCATCGAGTCCCGCCAGAGAGGATCGACGTTCTGGTGGGCCTCGTTGAGGCTCTGGAAGGATGTTCTGATCTCGAGATTGAGCTCGTTGAGGCGGCCGGCAAACTCGGCCATGGCGTCACGGACGTCGTCCATACTCATTGTGAGGTTCTCCAGCGGAGTAGTTTGCTGACTAGGGCGTCGACTTCGCCTTGTGACGGCCGCGCGAACGGGAGGAAAGGTACTTCGCGATTCGACTGAGCGTCATGAAGGACAGCACTGGGAGGAGAGTCGCCTGCCAGCCGGCTTGCAGACCGACTGTTGATGAAGTGATGAGACTCCGACTCGGACATTGGCAGGGCCACCCGGTGTCGGAAGGAACCGAGACTGCCTTTGAGGATCTGTCTCGCACTCTCTACGCGTCCGAATGAAGCCACAACATGGGTGCCGTCTTGTGGTCCTTGAGACGCGATCCTCTGAAGCGCCGTCGCGGCTGGGCTTTCCCGTGGTGGGTAGTGTTCTGAGTCAGGTGCGAACTCGTCGGCTGTGTCGACTTCGGTGACGACCAAGGCCACCGGAGAATCCGGCTGGGCCATCAGGTCCTCTAAGGCAGACGGTCCGTCGAGGACCGTGATTGTTATTCCCGTCGAGGCGAGCCTCGTCGCGGCGTTGGCGATCTGGTCGCGCTCGGGCCCTCGAGCGCTGTCCAGGATCATGAGTTCCAGGCTTCGAGTCGAGAGCGCGAGTGAAGCAACGACGGCGATCACGAGATCGCAGCGTTGCGCCGGTTCCCCACCAGCAATCACAAGGTTCTCGGCTCGCCTCCTTCGGAGAGTGACCGTAGCCTGGCCGTGAAGGCTCTTCTTGGCGCCGAGAAAGACGGGAGTTGGCGCTTCCTCCGCGAGCCAGTCGGTCTCGCTCAGGCCGCCCATTCGCTCGGGTTGCTGCGCCTGTCGTTCCCACCAGCTGTTAGCCGGCTGACGACTAGAACCGAGCGCCTTCCGGACCAGGGGCACGTCCCAGAGCCTCGGCCGGTCTTCACCATCGAGAACGTTGGCCGCAGGCATCGGACGACCCTGCCCCCAACGACGTCGAAGCGACTCGATGAGCGATTGGCGTTGATCAAGAGGGCAGAAGGCGACTCGTCCGAGCCGGTTCTTGCCGTCAGCGCCTCCCGCGTCGTTGACGAGGATCTCGCCGCGGTCCTGACATTCCGCTAGGAGTTCTCGAGCCTCTCGACCAAGTTCGCGGATGCTGGTCCGATCCTCTTCCGTAAGTGCCAGAGACATTCGCAGTTGAAGCTGCGCGAAGATTCCGCTGCTGTCGCCCATGCTCTTTGGCTTGAATCTCTGGGATCCGAGAACAATATGGACTCCCGCGCCGCGACCCTGCTCGACCAGCTTGCGCAGGTAGGCTTGGGCGGTCTGATCTACATCTTCTTCGAAGAGCTGTTGGTACTCGTCGACCAGGACCAGGATTCGGGGGAGCGGTGGCCGACCGGCCAGCTTGCGGTAGCTCGTCAGGTTGTCGACGCCGTGAGTCCTGAAGAGTTGGTAACGCTGCTCTGCTTCGTCGAGGAGCTCCGGTAGCACGCTCCTCGCTACGTCTGGAGACGTATGTAGCGAGACGATTCGTGTATGCGGGAGTGCGGCGTATGGCTGGAAGCTCACGCCCTGCTTGCCGTCGATCAGAATGAGTTGCAGTTCGTCTGGCGAGTACCGGACGCAGAGGCCGAGAATGATGGTCTGGTAGAGCGTGGACTTGCCTGTTCCAGTCTGTCCGGCCAGCGCGCCGTGGACACACAACCGCCCGTCTGTCCTCTCGCCTATCCAGAAGGGGAGAGGCGTACCGTCTGAGCCCGTTCCTATCGGCGTCGAGACGGTGTCTCTACTGGTTTCGGACCACCACTCTTCCTCTGGCAGTCCAGCCGCCGAGCTCCAGTCAATCGTAGGTCTGACTGGCTCAAGGCTGGAGATGGCCGAGGCTATTCGCGCTTCGTGCTCGCGCAGCGGTGCCCTTTCCGGTGTCCAATTGGATTGACCGTCGATGTGGACGGACTGGCAGTTGCATCTGAGGGAGGGGTCGAGCTCATGCCCGCAGCCTCTTCGATGCGTCATGAGTACGAACTTGCCGGCACGTGGGCCATGAGCGCAGAGCTTGAGGGCGAGTTGAATCTCAGCTTGTGCGAGGCCTTCTGGAAAACGATCGATGGCGACCACCTCGAAGGTCCCCGGGCTTTCCGGCCCTCGTGTCAGAAGCTCAGTTTCCCCTGGGGGAAGCTTCTCGCGGAGGATCATCTCGACGTCTGAGACGATCGTCCTGAGCAGATCGGCAGATGGCGCATGTGATCGCCTCGGAAGGCGTCCTGCGAAGGGGAATGCCGAGCCAAGACCGGCAGGGTCGAGCAGGGTGTAGCGTGCGGTGGTACCGAGATGCAGCCCGAGGCGCAGCACCGTGGCCTGAAGAAGAGCCGTTGCCGTGTCCTCGGCATCGTCGTCCTCTGCATGGATGAGCAGGGGCTGTGGAGCGTTGTCGATTCTCCACACGACAGGCAGCTGAAGCTCGACACCCGCTGCGTACTCACGCCGACTTCCGATTCGGATCGCTGAAGGAAGTGTCGGATGGTCGGGTAGATCGGAAACGAGAGCTGTCCAAGGGGCGAGGCTACGGTCGGAGTCGGCCAACTGCCGTTGGTACTGAGATACAGCGACGCGAGCGGATTCGGCAGCGTCCTTTCGGACCGAAAGGGCCAGACCGTTTATGGTCTGCGCCAGTTCCTTGCGAAGTCCTGTAGCCTCCCGATGCCTACGCTCAACCTCGGCGCAGAGCGCCGTGTGCAGGTCGAGGAGCTCAGCCATTAGCTGTCGAGTACCCTTCCGGCGCCTGACTCGAGTGTCTACGCGGGTGCTTTGAACACCCAGATCAGAAGAACGATTGCCGCCGTAGCTATCAAGATTGCGGCGACCCCGTTTTCGATCACGCGGATGAAGTGTTTGCGCCTCTTGGCCTTGGCCCTCTCCTTCTCTAGTCTCTTTTCGGTTGCCTTGATTCGAACCCGGAGCTTTCGCTGTCGAGCGTCGACTCTCTTCAGTTTGTTCAGCAATCTCATCGCCTCGTCCCAGTTCGTCTCGGTGCCGGGTGTCGCCTTCGGGCTTGGCGGAGGAGACGGGATCTCCACAACCGGCTCTCCGCTCAGGGCGAGCTGCCGAGCTTTCTCGAGGCTCTTCGACCAGGATTCGATCTGCCCATTCAGCTGTCTGAGGTCTTGGACTACGGCCTTGCCTCTCGGGTCCAGGTCGATGGCGGACATGGTTTCGGTCCTCGTTCGTGCTCATTCGGTCGCGCCGTTTCGTCGCGCCTTGTATTCGAATTCTCGCCAGCCACGCTCCACGAGGAACTCGGGGAAGAAGCTGACGATCACGGCGATCATTCCTGCGAAGATCAGTAACATCCGCCCGACGCTGCGATCCGAGGCTGTCGCCAGGGCTTGCTCCAGGTCGACGATCAAGGTGGGCGATGGTTGGCCTCCGACGAAGACAAAGAAGTTCGCGAAGACGTTAAGGAAGATCCCAGGCACCACGAGGAGCACGGTTATCCAGAACGCGCGCCGCGAACCCATCACAGAGGCGCTTTCGCCGCTGATGTGAGCAAAGAACCAGAATTGGCTCGCGGTCATGGCCATCGCGGCGAGCACTGCGACGAAGGTGTCGCCCACTTCAACGGGTCTGCTCTGCAAGGCACCAGCGATGCTCCTCACGAGTGCGACAGAATTCCAGGTGTCGACGACGAGAAGTCCGAATCCTAAGAAGATCCACACCAACCAAGCGTGTTGCCACTTACCTGAACTCGAGGTTGTGTTCTGGTGAGTCGACGGAGAGAACTCAGAAGCATGCCAGCGTTCCATACTTCGCAATCGCAATTGGCGCCCTCGAGGTGTCACAGGGGTTGAACCAGTGAGCGACGATCCAGGGGCCATCACCCATGCTCTACGTCGCTACGCGTCCGAAACGGAGCAGGGCCTCGACGACGTCTATCGTGTGGCCTATGGAGAGCTGCTCTCGGTAGCCAGGCGCGAGATCCACCGACTCAATCAGGGAAACCGGTGGAGTGGCACGGAAGTCGTCGCCGAGTCGTTCTTGCGATTCCAGGGACAAGACCTGCCCGAGTTCGAGAACCGTCGGGCCTTTCTTGGGTACGTGAGCAAACAGATGCGTCGCCTTCTGATCGACTGGTGTCGGGAGCAGTCGTCGATCAAGCGAGGACGCGACGTCGTGCATGTTGCGTTCGAGGAGGCCTTCGACTGTCCGGCGGCAAGCAAGGGAGAAGAACATGCAATTGCAGTCGGCCAGGTCTTGGAGCGATTCGGCCAGGAGGACGAGGAGAGCGCACTTCTCGTCGAGCTGTATTTCTTCGTGGGCCTCAGCTGGGATGAAGTCGCTGAAGCTGTGGGCTGGTCCAAGTCCAAGGTGATGAAGAAGTGGCGGGCCGCTCGCGTCTGGCTCCGCTTGCGCCTCGACGCCGCAGCCGAAGAGGGCTGACACCACACAGAGCCTGCTTCCGATTCACCTTTCAGGAGGGTTCCGCTTGAAGCCGTGGGATTTGGTCAAGACCGTGTTCGAGCAGGTCGTCGACCTGGGTGGCGACGAGCGCGATCGCCGTCTTGCTGAGCTCTGCGGCGAAGACGAGGACTTGCGGCGGGAGGTGGAGGAGGCGCTCCAGGTCGACCAAGAAGCTGGGCCGGTCTCCTCTGGTGGCGAGCGGGTCGCGGAGCAGGCCCTCGGCCCGGGCGATCGAATCGGCGACTGGACCGTTGTCGAGCTGCTGGGGCGAGGGGGCCAGGGGATCGTCTACCGCGCAACACAGGAGAAGGAAGACGTTCCGAGAGAAGTCGCCGTCAAGGTGCTCGCCAGTACTGGGCTGGGTGACCGTGTGGCCCGCTTCAAGGCAGAGCGCGCCATGATCTCCATGGTCTCATCCGAGCCCCCGATTCCTACGCTCATCGATGTTGGCACCTTGGAGGGGCGCCCCTTCTTCGTCATGGAGTACGTAGATGGCGTGCCGCTGGACGAGTACTGTGCCCACTTGAGCCTTCGGGAGAGACTGGCGGTGTTCGTGGGTGTCTGCCACGCGGTCGGGCGTCTTCACCGCTTGGCTATCGTCCATCGTGATCTGAAACCGAGCAACATCCTCGTCGACAGCGATGGTGCGGTGAAGATCTTAGATCTGGGCATCTCGAAGCTCTTGGAGGAGAGCGCGCAGGGTGTTGTCGAGACTTCGCCGATGTTCTCTCTGCTATCGAGGGAGAGCGCGGCGCCGGAACAGCTTGACCACCGGCCCACCACTACCCAGACGGATGTCTATGCGCTCGGGCTTTTGCTCTATCGCATGATGACCGGCAGGCATCCGTTCGAGGAGGAGCTCGATAGCGGTCGCCGATTGGCCGACGCCGTACTGCGTCGAGACGTCCCGCCACCTTCTGAGGTTGCAGGTTCTGAGTTGCACCGTTCTCGGTTGAAGGGCGATCTCAATGCCATTGCTCTTCGGGCGCTACGGAAGGATCCAGAGGGTCGTTATCCGGATGTTGGGAGCTTGGCCGCGGATGTCGAGAACCACTTGCATGGCTTTCCTGTGGAGGCGGCTCGTGGTGATCAGTTGTATCGACTACGAAAGTTCGTCGCAAGGAATCGAGGATTGGTGGGGCTGACGGCAGCCTTGGTCATGACGGTGCTTGGTGGGCTCGTTGCGCTGCTCGTTCAGCAGCAGGAGCTCCTCCGGCAACGCGACGAGGCGCGAAACGAGAGGGAGCGGGCCGAGAGTGAACAGCGGATAGCCGAGAGAACGAGCGACTTTCTGGTCGACCTCGTCAGTGGCGTAGATCCTTGGCAACCAGCGCCGAACGACACCGTTGAACAACTCGTCGACCGAGCGGCGTCGTTGCTGGAACGGAAAGAACGCGGCGATCTGCAGACCCGCCTGCGCCTCCTTGACACCATCGGACTCGTCTATCGACGCCTGGGGAGATTCGAGAAGGCCGAGGAGCAGCTCGAAGAGGCGCTTGCGCTCGCTCGTGAACGGCCGACGAGCACCGAGACCATCCGCCTTCTCAACTCAGTCGGCAAGCTCTACGCGGACCAAGGCAAGTTCGACGAAGCACTGGAGCTCTTCGAAGAAGCGCTTGCGATTGCCGAACAACTCGTTCCCGGCGACACGTTGGAGATAGCCGACTGCTACACCCAGATCGGCCTTGTCCATCAATACCGACGAGAGTCCGAGCCGTCCGTCGACCTCCTGCGAAGGGCCTTGGCGATTCGGGAGGAGCTCCTGGGACCGAGTGCCGTCGAAACGGCTTACTCACTGCTCAACCTCGCGACCAGCCTTCGGGACGCCGGCGAGTTTGAGGAAGCTATCGATCTCTATCGGAAGTCTCAGGAGACTTTCGTGAGAACCCAGGGACCATCACACCCAACCGTTGCCTACAGCGCCAACAATCTGGCGCAGATTCTGCTCCGAAGGGGACAGCTGGATGATGCCGAGCAGATGTTCCGACAGGCCCTCGCTATTCGCGAAGAGCACCTTGATCCGGGTCACCGCGAGATCGCCTACCTGCACAACAACCTGGCTCAGCTGGCCAGATATCGAGGTGATTTGGCAACGGCTCGAGATCTCTACCAGAAGTCGCAGTCTGCTCTTGAGAGCAGCTTCGGTCCGCGTCACTACCTCGTCGGCTACTCGCTGATCAATCAAGGTGAGATCGAGTACCTCGAAGGTATGTATTCGGAGGCCGTCGACAAGGCCAGCCGGGGCGCCTCGATGGTCCGTGAGGCAGCTCCGCGCCATCCCCTTCTCGCGCTTGCATATTTGAATCTGAGTTCCTACAAGGAGCGCCTGGACGACATAGAGGAATCCACCAGCTACTTGGACAAGGCCGACGAGCTCGTCCCTCCTGGTTCCGCTGGCGACAGCCCATCGTGGCGGGCAGGGGTGCTGCTTCAGCAGGGCAGACTCGCCTTTCGTAGCGAGCGTCGTTCTGACGCCCTGGACTCCTGGCGTCGGGCTGAGGAATTGGGACTTCAGGCATTCGAGGAGGATCAGCTAGCCGAAGGGCTTGTTCACGCAGCCGTTGCCCGCCTTCTCTGCGGAGACGACGACGCGTCGGACCTGCTCGACGAGCTGATGACACTCGGGTACTCGATTCCTCAGATTCGACTGCTAGGCGAGACGCCATGACTCTCAGGCTCACTGATCGGGATCGTTCGATCCTTCGTGACGTGTGGCTCTTTCGCTATGCCACAACTGAGCAACTCGCGCGCCTTCACTTCTCGAACTTGAAGGTGGCTCAGCGGCGCCTTCGGAAGCTGGCCGACGGTGGTCTGCTGGATCGCTTTTCGCCCCGCGAATCCTCAAAGGCGGGATTCCACCCGTGGTGGTATCGCCTCGGCAGGCCAGGTGCGCGAGCTCTTTCGGTGGACGTCGGCCTTCCCGTAGATCATCTGTTGCCCCCGAAGAGATCACCTCAGAGCAATCAGTTCCTAGACCACCATCGTGAGGTAAACGACTTCCGAGTCTGGCTTCGGAGAGCAGTGTCGGCCACGGAAGGACGGTTCCGCTGCCGCTTCGTGCCCGAGTACAGCGAGGTTGAAGACGTGGTGAACCCCGTAGCTGTGCGGACGAACTCGGGCAAGACTGTGAACCCTGACGGCGCCTTCTGTCTTGAACGAGTAGACGGACGTTCGGCCCTTTTTCTGCTCGAAGTCGACCGCGGGACCGAGCCTCTTGAGGGCCGACATCCGAACTCGATCATCCGGAAGCTAGGCGGCTACAGAAGCATGTTCGATGAGGAGGCTGATGGGCACTACGCCGACATGTTCGGAAAACCCTTCCGAGGATTCCGCGTGTTGTTCGTGGTTCCAGATTCCAAGAGGGGGGAGGCGATCAGGAAGTGCTCCACGCGAGCAGAACTCGAACCCCTCGTGTGGACGTGTCGATCAGAGTTGCTCGCCAGTGGCGCCGAATTGGTCGAACCTGTCTGGTCCGTTGGTGCGGAAACGGAACAGCGCTTGCCGCTCACGGTATGAGATTTACACGCGGGCAAATCGACTCCGAGAGCACGGAGTCCAGAGCCAGCACCGCCTCGCCTCGAGAGAGTCCGTCGACCGGCAGGCAATCGTGACCACCTTCGCGGAGGCCGGAATCGAAGTTGATCAGATCCTCGGCCGGATCGTGGTCGGCGGCAATGTCCTCGCTGAGCGCTCGGGCGCAAAGAAGCGAAGGCGGCGGGTTCCCTACAAGCAGGCGAAGCTTGTGCTTCTCGTAGCCGCGAACGGCCAGGTAGCAATGGATCAGCTCACGGATGAGTTCGCTAAGGAGTGGGCGGCGATCCAGAAGCGCCGAAAAGGACAGCCGCCTATAGTCAGGAAGCGTGAGTTCTTCAGAAACATCCGAGAGCTTGTTGAGAGAATCAATGAGGCGCTGGAAGCAAGTCCGCTTGCCGCCGGGTGTGGTGCCCAGTCGCTATCAATACTGGCTGATACCTCAAACTACGAGGTCGGTTGGCGCTGGGAGCCCCACGTGGCCGAAGGTAGTCGCCTTCGACGATCGGCTGAAGAGCTCGAAGAGGTTGAAGCGAAGCTGCATGCCGTCGAGACTGATGGACGGCCACAAGTGCAGCCGGGAGGACCAGCCCTTCATGCCTTGGAAGACGAGGTTACCGGGTCGCTCGCTTTCGATGTCGAAGGACGCCGAGTTGAATTGCTGAGCGAATCCGGTTTATTGGCTATTGACGGCCGGCTTGTCGAGCTCGGAGTGCACGTTGACCCTCGCGAGACCCTGGAAGAGTTGCTAAGCCGTCTGCTTCCTGTAGTGCGCGAGTTGGCAAAGTCGGCTCAGAAGAGCAAGACAGTTGACCGGCCGATCGGAAGATAGCGGGGCGACTCCAGGAGCTTCCGAGTATCAGGAGCGCGAACGGTTGCGTGGTACTGCAGCCCGGATCTTGGCGGTATTCCTGGACTAAGGTCGCTTCAACGCCATCATGTGAGTTTCCGATCTAGTGTTGGAGGGGACTCTGTGTTGAGGACATGTCGTCACTCTTTCTGACTAAGTGCCCTTGGGCGTTTGCCTCATGGCTCCGAGGCCTGGGAACGCGGCCGACTCTCAGCTCTATCTTGTTCTCGAGTGGTCATCCGGGCTTTAAGCAGGTGCGGGACTTCCGCTGGATCGACTCCCGTCCGGGTCAGATCTCGTCCGGCAGGATGGACCAGCCAAGGTTTAGGGTCCCAATCTGGGATGGGTAAACCCCCTCGCCTTCAGGAGGCTTGAGGTGCGCTGTTAGTCAGTGGAATATCGGAATATTGTCGAGTCATGTAGTTTTCCGACTTCGCTACCACTTCGTGTTCATCACGAGGTACCGCAAGCGGGTGCTCCGTGGTGACGTTGGGAAAGAGGTTCGTTCACTGATCCGGGAGGTGTGTCGGACGCACGACATCGAGATTGTGCAGGGTCACGTTCGGCCTGACCATGTGCACTTGCTGCTGGATGTTCCGCCGTGCCTATCGCCCAGCCGTGTGATGCAGTTGGTCAAGGGGAAGTCGTCCCATCATCTGCTGCAGGACCACAGGCGTTTGCGGCGGGAGTTCTGGGGTCGTCACCTTTGGACACGCGGCTACTTCGTGGCGACGACAGGGAATGTGAGCGAAGAGATGGTGGCTCGATACATCGAGACTCAGGACGTCACCCAGAGAGACGATCAGTTTAATCTCACGGAGTAGCCCGGGAGTTCTTTAGCCGACCTCAGTCGGCAGCCGAATCCACCGTCTTCAGGCGGTGGAGGTCTTCAAGTCCGGATGACTACGTTGGTTTCCCGATGGTAGAGCTGCACCGTACGCAACGTGAGACTATAGTGGGGGGATATGGCTGCAGAGAAAGACCGGACAAAGCAGGTGTCTGATACTGATACTTCATCGCTGCTTTGTTCTGACCCAGATCGCGATGGCGACAGTCGCGTTGAGAGGATGGCTTGGTCGCGGATGGCTGGTCGGTTTTCGGGCGGCTCGTTGATTGAGCGCAGGCAGGCGGTGGCCGTGTTGACGGTGGCAGGCGGACGAACATGAATGATCCGAGCCCTTACTCTCACAGAGACGACCCAAGAGAGGCTGCGTGGGTCAAGCGGACGATCAAGGCAGCGCTCCGGGAGAGCACGCGTGCGGATCCTCTTCAAGAGTTCGAGCAACGTATGTTCAGAGCGCGCGAGGAGTGCCTAGAGTCGCCGCTGGGAAGCGCGACGGCCGGCGCGATCGACGAGCTGCGAGAACGGCTCGAAACGGAGGCCGGAAGGGCTGGAGGTGCCCTCGTCGAGAAGCGCGTTGATGAGCTGGGCGACGACCTGCGAGCACTGCGTCGATTCTTCGCCGATGAGCTTCATCCGA
>JANQPS010001175.1 GCA_028285365.1 Thermoanaerobaculia bacterium
CGATGGTCGATCACGAGGGCGCGGAGCAAACCTCGGTCGCCGGTCCGTCCGCTCCGACCTTTGCGACACGTTCGTTGCGCATCGATGTCAGCAAGCTCGATCCACTGTTGACCCTGACGGGGGAGATCACGGTTGCGCGCAGTCGATTGACGCAGCTGCTGGAAGATCCCGACTCGTCGAGAGCGGAGATTCTCGAGGCACACCGCGAGTCGGACCTTCTCCACATGGATCTCCAGGAGATGCTGATGAAGCTGCGGCTCGTGCCGGTCGGGCCCGTTCTCCGCAGCTTCTCGCGACTCGTTCGCGATCTTGGAGCGAGACTCGGCAAGAACGTGAGCCTGGTCGTGGAGAGCGGCGACGTCGAAGTCGACAACTCAGTTCTGCAGCGCCTCCGAGATCCGCTCTCCCACATGATCCGCAACGCGGTTGACCACGGCATCGAGCTCCCAGAGAAGCGGCGAGCGAACGGCAAGTCTGCCAGTGGAACGGTCCGTCTTCGGGCCTGGCACGAAGCGAGCTCCGTCGCTATCGAGCTCAGCGACGACGGTGCCGGGGTCGACCTCGGGAAGATCGAAGAGCGCGCCGTCGCGTCCGGTCGGCTCTCGGCCGGGTCCGGGTCCACCGAGCGAGAGCTTCTCGATCTCATGTTCGAAGCCGGGTTCTCGACGGCGGAAGAGGTCACGGGTCTGTCGGGTCGAGGAGTCGGCATGGACGTGGTGCGCCGCAACATCCAGGCGCTGCGTGGCGAGATCGACCTGCAGAGTACCCGTGGCCAAGGGACGACGATCACGATTCGATTGCCGTTGACCCTGGCGATCATCGAAGGACTGATGGTACGAGCCGGTCAGGAGACGTACGCCATCCCGTTGGACACGGTGATCGAGTGTCACGACTTCGAAGGTGATCTCGACAACGGGAGCGCGGGAGTCATCAATCTCAGGGGACGCCCGCTGCCGGCCGTGAGACTGAGGGAGTTCTTCGGGACGAAGGTCAACGGGAGCTCACGCGAGAACCTGGTCGTCGTTCGTGCTGGCGGTAGTCACGTGGGTCTCGTCCTGGACGAGGTTTTTGGTAAACGGCAGATCGTGATCAAACCCCTATCCAAGTTGTTTCGACGGCTGGAGGGGTTCTCCGGGTTCACCATTCTCGGCGACGGCCGAGTTGCGCTGATTCTCGATCCGACGAGCCTGCTGCGAGAGCACCTGCTCGACACTCGGACCGAGAACATTTCCGGCGACCTCGTTTCGTGAGCTCTATCGAACAGCGAATGAACGAGATCGTGACCAGACCCGAAGTGGGGAGTTGGACCGTAGATCGGAGGTCGACATGTTGAGCCACCTGACTCTGACGCAAAGGGTCTTTCTCGTTCCGTTGGCGGCGCTGCTGCTGAGCGTGATCATCGCGCTCGTCGTCGGTCCTCAGTTGAGCTCCCTGGGTGGCGAGGGAGCTGCAGCCGGTCGGACGCTCGCGATTCTCGCCGTCGTTGGCCTCCTCGTGCTTCTGCTTCTCTCGCGACTGGTCAGCCAGAGTCTGGTCGACTCGATGAACGACTTGAATCAGGCCGTCGGCCGACTCTCGGAAGGGGATCTGGCGCCTCGCGAGGACACCTCGGAAGATCCCGTGATCGCCGAGTCGCTGGCAGTCGTGGAATCGACTGCCGAGCATTTGCGCAACCTCGCGTCCACGGTCGAGGCGATGTCTGGAGCCGGCCTGTCGGCTCCGGTCGAGCCGCGGTCTTCAGCGGATCTGTTGGGGCAGGCGATGAGATCGCTCAGTCTCGAGATCTCGAACAAGGTGGGAGGTCTGCGGTCGGGAGTCGAAGCCGTATCTGTCGCCGCCTCTCAAGTTTCCGGCACGTCGCAGGGACTTGCACAAGGCACCAGTGAGCAGGCTGCGTCCGTGGAACAAGCCTCGGCGAGTCTCGAGGAAATGACGGCTTCGATCACGCAAAACGCTTCGAACTGCCGACTGATGGAGGAGAAGTCGCTGGCCGGTGTCGAGGTGGCCGAAGAGAGCGGTACCGCAGTTTCCGAAACGCTTCACGCGATGCACGAGATTGCCGAGAAGATTTCGATCGTCGAGGAGATCTCCTACCAGACGAATCTGCTGGCACTGAACGCAGCGATCGAGGCTGCGCGCGCTGGTGATCACGGGCGTGGCTTTGCGGTGGTTGCCACCGAGGTGCGAAGACTCGCCGAGCGAAGTCAAGAAGCGGCCCAGGAGATCAGTGCGCTGGCGTCGAGCAGCGTCAAGGTCGCTGAGCGATCGGGTGAGCTCCTGACGGATCTCGTGCCCTCGAT
>JANQPS010001177.1 GCA_028285365.1 Thermoanaerobaculia bacterium
CGGGGGCACCGCGAGTATTCGAGGAGAGAGCTCGGAGCACGTCGGGGATCTCGGCGCACAGCTGGGCGAGACGCTGCTCAATCTGAAGGCTCTCGTGGAGGCCGCAGATCCTGCGGTGTCGGCAGAGGGCCCGACCCTGGACGGATTTCGGCACCTCCGCGTCTACCACCCGAGACTGGCTGATCGCGCGCAGATTGCGGCGGTGGTCGGCGCCGAGTTCGGTCGCCTGGAAACACTCGAGTACGCGGTGTGTGACCTGTGTCGGCCAGAGCTGCTGGTCGAGATCGAAGGCGTCGCCGAAGTCGCTCGCTGAGGTCTCTCGGGTGGGACGGCCACGGCTGCCTGAAGAGTCCTGACGTCGTTGCTCCGAGCGTCTGGGCTCCGAGCGTCTGGGCTCGAACGCGTGCCGCTCAGCGCCTCGGAGAACTGCCTAGGTCCCTGGAGACGTGGTGATGTGCTCGACGTGCTCGAGCACCAGGCGAGCGATCGTCGGGAGATGCCGACGCGGAAGATCGTGGCCCATGCCACTGATCGTGACCAACTCGCTGCGCGGAAGACGGTCTGCGAGATGCTCGGCTGCGCCTTGCGTGACGATCACGTCAGAGTCGCCGACCACGATGCGGACCGGTACCTGGAGGGCCTCGAGGGGTCGAGTCGAGCCCTGAAGTGCCAGGAGAGCCGCGAGCTGCCTCGTGTAGCCGTCGCGGTTGGGGCCCCGGGTGGCCTCCTGGCGCGCGAGCTCGCGGACGTAGCTTTCGTCCTCCGGATCGCCGGGCGTACCGATGCTGCGCCAGACATGCACGGCACGTTCGACCCAGGCGCTTTCGCTGGCAGCAGGTTTTGCCAGGGCGTTTGCCAGGGCCATGCGCCGAGTGCTCTTGTGAGCCTCGGGGCCGGCGCCGCAGCTGACCGTGGTGATCGACTGCACCCGGTCCCCGTGCTCCAGGGCGGCGATGAGAGCGATCGTCCCTCCCATCGAAGCTCCGCACACATGGGCCGACTCCAGGCCGAGCCGATCGAGGAGTCTCACGGTGTCGTCGGCCATGTCGGCCAGGGTGTAGGGAAGCTGGAGCGGCGGTCCGCTCTCGAGCGTGCGCAGAACGTCTCGAAGTGACACGCTTCCGAGATGGTCGCACGACGGTGACTCGCCGGCGTCGCGGTTGTCGGCCCGGACCACGAAGTAGCCGGCCTCGGTGAGGTCGCTGCAGAAGCTGTCCCGCCACTGCCGCCGTGCGGCGCCGAGGCCGGTCAGGAGAAGCAGTGCCGGGTTGGTGGACGATCCGAAACTGTCGAAGGCCAACTGCATGAGACGTTCCCCGATAACTCCCGAACGTCGGGAGGACGCGGTGATCCTCGCGGGGCGGAGCCGTCGAGTCAACGCGTCCCTGCCAGCCCTCGCGGGGCGGTTTGCCGCCACATCGATCGCACACCGTTTGGTCCCTGCGACCCAGAGGCGGGGAGCGGACCTGGTTAGGATGTACTGGAGCCCTCTCATGAAGAGGCTCCGCCCCATCGTTGTCACTCGAAGTCATTCGGCAAGCCTCGATCTCATGCCCGCAGACATGGATTACGACGTGGTCGTGGTTGGTGGTGGCCCGGCGGGGTCGAGCGCGGCCAACGTGCTGGCTGCTGAGGGATGGCGGGTGTTGGTGCTCGAGCGTGAGCACTTTCCCCGTTTTCACGTCGGAGAGTCGCTGCTCCCCGCGTGTCAGCCGCTCTTCGAACGCCTGGGTGTGGCTGAAGACGTCGAACGGGCGGGTTTTGTCGTCAAGCGCGGGGCGAGTTTTCGCTTCGAAGACGGGAGTTCCGGCGGGACCATCGTCTTCTCGCGCGGAATCGACTGCGATCTGGAGACTGCATACCAGGTTCCCCGCGCGGTGCTCGACGACCTCCTGCTGGAGGCCGCTCGGCACCGCGGCGCACTGGTGCGCTTCGGGACTCGAGCCTCCGGGGTACGACTCGCGGAGGATCAGGTCGTCATCGAGCTCGACTCGCCTCGAGAAGTCATCGAAGACGCTGCACCGCGTCGGGAGCTCGTGACGGCTCGTTATCTGATTGACGCCTCCGGACAGTCCGGATTCCTCGCCAAACGTCTGAAGCTCAGAAGAACTCATTCGGAGCTTCGCAACCTCGCCGCCTACGCACACTACGAAGGAGTCGAGATCGACCGGGACGTTCCCGACGGCGATATCCAGGTGATCTCGCTCGAGCAACTAGGGTGGATCTGGCTGATTCCGCTGTCCCGGACACTGACGAGCGTTGGCCTCGTCGTTCCAGCGGCTCAGATGAGCGGGCTCGATCGGAGTGCCAAGATCGCGGAGTTCGAGCGAATTCTCGAGCGCTGTCCGGTGACCTCGCGTCAGATGAAGATGGCCGCGCGCGCCAATGAGGTCAGGATCGAAGCCGACTTCTCGTACTCCTGTGCGAGCTACTGCGGAGAGCGCTGGCTGTTGGCCGGGGATGCCGGCTCGTTTCTCGATCCCGTCTTCTCGACGGGCGTTCAACTTGCACTCGAAGGAGGTACCGCGGCGGGCGACGCGATCTCGACGTGTCTGGACATCCACAGTAGGGAGACCACGACGTCTGGGCCGAACACACCGGAGACGGCCGATGTGCTTCGAGAGTACGGGAGCGAGCAGCGACGCCGCTACGAGCACTTCGAGCGATGGGTCGGCCGCTTCTATCGCCCGGGATTTCGCGATCTCTTCTGCCAGCCGACGGAGCGCTACGGAGTTCTCGACGGAATCGCGACGGTGTTGTCCGGAGAGTGTGAGCTCACTCGACGGGCTCGTGCTCGGGCTGGCCTGCTTGCTCTCATGGCACGAGTGCACGACGTGTTTCCGATGGCCCGGAGACTCCACGATTCCGACATGGGCGACGGAGGACGGACCTGATTTGGCGACAAAAAGGCCTGGCGTGTGTCTGTTGGGTGCCCGAGAGACCCGTGAGACAATGATCGTGATCGCCAACGGTCCCGCCGCCCCATCGACAGTTGGCACGGCGGCTCTACTCGCCAGTCGAGCCCGTTTGCGGCAACAGACCCGCTGAAAGGAGTCGGCATCCATGGTCACCCGAACAGATCGCGTCGAGAGTCGTCGATGGGCTGCTGGCGTCACGGCGCTTGCGACCTCGCTGTTGCTGCTCACAGCGGCCCTGGCAACTGCCGCCAACCCCTCGTTCGTCGGGACGTGGCGCATCGATCTCGAACGCAGCGATCCGATGATGGGCAACGTGAAGGTCGACAACGACTACCGCCTCGAGCTCGACGGCGAGAACCTCGAAGTGGTGCGGGTCTTTCGAAGCCAAGGTCAGGAGAGTGCGGTGGAGTGGACTCTCATGACCGATGGCAAGCCTCACGACATCCCCGGAATGCGTGAGCCACGCACGGTCAAGGCCAAGTGGAAGAAGAATCGACTGTCGATCTCCTATCCGCTCGAGCTCGAGACTCCGCGCGGGTCCATGACCCTCGACATCACTGAAGTCTGGGCGATCAACAAGGCAGGCGAGCTCGAAGTGCGAACCAGCACGCGCACTCAGCGAGGCCAGCGAACCCGGACTGAGATCTTCACTCGTCTCGACTAGCTCGCTGCTCGCTTCCGTCCGCAGTGTCCTCGAGGCGTGGGTTAGAGCGCATTCTGTGAACACGGCAGCTGCGTCCGGTGTGTCGAATGGCAACCGTTAGGTGACTCTCGTTGCGGCGACCCGGTTCTGCTCCGGAAGGGGCTACCGTTCAGTAGTAGTCAGGCTCCCGCGGGATCGCGCCGTCTTCTCCTGTCCTCGCTCGCTCCTCTCGACTCACTTGCGCAGCTCGTGGGGTGCCGCTCTCTGGAGATCCGGGATCTGCAGCCCGCGATCGAGAGAAAAGCTGTAACAAAGAGGTCGTTATTACCGTAACGGTAATAGTGCCCGAGAGTGAGCAAGGAGGAGGCTCGACGTGAGCCATAGAGGCAGGAACGGCAGGCGCCGCGGCCAGGCAGAGACGAGAGCGGACAAGAGGGGGGGCGCGGGAACCGGTGGCCAAGAAGGGCGTCCGACCCCGGAACCGCTGACCCCTGCGTGCTTCCACGTTCTCCTGGCGCTCGCCGACGGGCCGCTTCACGGCTACGCCATCATGCAGGCGGCCAACGCGTCTGGTGCAGGCAAGAGCATGGGGCCCGGCACGATCTACGGCACGCTGCAGCGCCTGCTCGACGGCGGCACTGTGCGGAAGCTCGATGACGCTGCCACTACACGACGCCGCACGTTCGAATTGACCGCTCAAGGGCGTCAGGCCCTGGCGGATGAATCGCGCCGCCTGGTGCGGCTTGCGGAGCTCGTGAGAGCGCGACGGTTGGTTCCGGAGTCAGGCTGTGAGTGAGCAGGATCGCGGGTTTAGTGGAGAGTTGGCAGCGCGCGCGTATGCGTTGCTGTCACGGCTTCAGCCGCGTCGCCTCAGGAGGCGCTTTGGACGCGACATGCTGCTCGACTTCGAGCAACAGGTGCGAGAGGCACGCGCTCAGTCCAGGCTGACGGCGCTCTCCACGACGGCGCGTGGGCTCGGAGACGTGGTGGCATCCGCGGTTCGGGCGCATATCTACGAGAGACGACGAGAGGCGGCGCGTCGGGACGCGCTGAGCAGCAGAAGGGAGACCTTGATGAGCTCGTTCTGGCTCGACTTGAGACACACACTTCGCGGACTGCGCGGAAGCTTGACCTTCACCGTGGTCACGATCGTGGTGCTGGCCATCGGACTCGGCGCGAACACGGCCATGTTCAGCCTGGTGCGTGGGGTGCTGATGAAACCTCTGCCCTTCGACGAACCTGACGAACTGGTCTGGCTGATCGAGTCCGTGCCCGCGATGAACATGCCGATGTTCCCGTTCAACGCTCCTGACGTTCGGGATCTCGAGTCCTTCTCCACGACCTTGGCTGATGTCAGTTCGTTTCAGAGTCGTGAGGTCGAGCTCTCCTCCGGGGGCGAGCCGATGACGGCGGTCACCACGCGGGTCAGCGCGAACCTGTTCCCGTTGCTCGGTCTCGAGCCAGCTCTGGGGCGGGTGTTTCGGCCCGAGGAGGACGTGCCACGTTCTGGCGTCGTCATCATCAGCTACCGGTTGTGGCAGGAGCGATTTGGTGGCGCGACCAACGTCCTGGAGAGCCGAATCGAGCTCGATCGGGTGCCGCACACAGTCGTGGGCGTCATGCAACAGTCGGCAGACTTCCCCCTGAAGCGCATGCCGCTTCACGGAACGCCGGCGGACCTGTTCGTCCCTATGGGATTTACGGAGCTCGAGCTGTCCAACCGAGGCATGATGCACAACCTGGGAGTCATCGCGCGGCTCGGCGACGGACAGGGATTCGAAGCCGCCGAGGCGGAGATGGCTACCTTGGGGGCGCGGATTCTGGAGAGCTATCCGGGTGCGGCCCAGAGCCCCGACCTGGAACTGCACGTCCTCGTCTCGAGGCTGCGCGATGTCGTGGTCGGCGACTTCGAGCGCCCTCTCCTCTTGCTACTCGGGGCGATGGGGCTCGTGTTGCTGGTGGTGTGCGCCAACGTGGCCAACCTGACTCTCTCCCGCAGCCTGGCTCGTAGCGGAGAGATGGCGGGCC